>CAKZKZ010000994.1 GCA_937124495.1 uncultured Dokdonia sp.
TTTAAGATACTCCTCTTCATTATACACATCGTGTAATGCATCTGGAATAGGATCATTAAAATGTTTTGCATTAAGATGGTCACTACCCATTTGTTGTTTTACAATAGGAACGTCAACTCTATCTGCCCACACTTGTAATTGATCTATAGCTGCGGCTCTAAAGGTATCGCCAGCACCAAGAACAACTTTCTTTCCTTGTTTCTTAAATTGATAGGCCAATTTCCCTATGGTCGTTGTCTTCCCTACACCATTAACACCCACCACCATAATGACATGAGGTTTGGTTCCTTGAGGGATTTCAAAATCGGTAGCATCACCGGTATTGGTTTCACTTAATAAGCCTGCAATTTCTTCTCGAAGTATTTTATTAAGCTCATCGGTTCCTAAGTATTTGTCTTTAGATACACGCGCTTCTATACGTTGTATCACTTTAAGTGTTGTCTTTACTCCTACATCACTTGTCACCAATACTTCTTCAAGATTATCTAAGACGTCATCATCTACCTTAGATTTTCCCGCAACAGCTTTACTCATTTTTTCAAAGAAGCTAGTCTTTGATTTTTCGAGTCCTTTATCTAAGGTTTCTTTTTTATCTTTTGAAAATATTTTTTTAAAAAAACTCATGTTTCATTTTTGGTTCTAGTGTCAAAAATAATGCCTTTTACTGAGAATGCAATTATGTCAGGTATGTATCTCTTTTTTGACAATGAGGATATGACAATTAGAGGGTTTCTTTATACGCTTTCAAGGAGTGCAATGACGCAGAAGTTCATGCTGAGCGTAACCGAAGTGTGAAAGCGTACGTATCTTAAAAAAACTCTAGTATAAAAATAAAACCCGCTATACATACATATAGCGGGTTTTTATATCTAATAAAAAAAGTAGATTAAGCCTCTTCTGACTCTTCTTCTTTTTTCTCTTCTTTTAATGCTTTCTTCTGAACAGTGTCAAACATTACTGGTGTTGCAATAAATAATGAAGAGTATGTTCCTACAATTACCCCTATTATTAATGCAAACATTAATCCTCTAATAGAATCTGCTCCTAAGAAGAAGATCGCCATTAACACGATTAATGTTCTTACCGATGTATTTAACGTACGGCTTAATGTACTGTTTAATGCTTGATTGATTAGTTTACCAAATCCACGTGTTGATCCGTGTTCCCTTATATACTCACGAATACGGTCAAATACAACCACGGTATCATTCAGAGAGTACCCAATCACGGTCAAGATCGCTGCAATAAAGTTTTGATCTACCTCCATATCAAATGGCATGATGTTCTTAAAAATTGCAAAGATCCCTAGTACGATTAATACATCATGGAATACCGCCGCAACAGCTCCTAAAGAGAATTGCCATCTACGGAAACGTAATAAGATATATAAGAATACGACAATAAGTGATCCAACAATCGCTAATAAAGCACCTTTCTTGATATCATCTGCAATCGTAGGTCCTACTTTGTTATAACTCATCTTACCGATCTCTTTACCATCATACGATCTACTGAAATCTGCAAAACTTAAATCACTTGGTAAATAACTATTAAGAGATTCATATAATTTTTTCTCCACAGCTTCATCTACTTCTAATCCACTTTCATCGATCCTGTATTTCGTTGTGATTTTTAATTGATTATCTGCTCCGTATGTTTTTACGATAGCACTTCCAAATACATCTTCTCCTGCAAGAAGTTCTCCTACTTCTGAAGAATTAATTGCTTTTTCAAAACGAACTGTATATGAACGACCTCCTACAAAGTCAACCCCTGCATTTAACCCTCCTGTTACTAAAGAAAAGATACCTATAGAAACTAATGCTAAAGAAATGAGGTAAGCAATCTTACGCTTTCCTAAGAAATCCACATTATTATTTACAAATAAACCTTTGGTCATTCCTGTTGAGAATGCTAATGATTTTCCATTCTTTCCGTAACCGTCTATGAAAAGTCTTGTGATAAAGATTGCACAGAATAAAGAAGTTGCAATACCGATCATTAAAGTAACAGCAAATCCTTTTACTGGACCTGTTCCGAATAAGAATAAGATTAAAGCCGTTAAGAAAGTTGTAATATTGGCATCAAGAATAGATGATAATGCATTATTAAATCCATCTTTAATCGCATCTTTTTGAGCTTTACCTTTACGTAACTCTTCTTTAATACGTTCAAAGATAAGTACGTTCGCATCTACCGCCATACCTATCGTTAATACAATACCGGCAATACCAGGAAGTGTTAGTACCGCTTTGAAACTTACGAGTACTCCAAAAATGAATAAAATGTTTACAACAAGAGCAACATCTGAGTAGAGTCCTGCTCTTCCATAATAGAATACCATCCATATTAATACAAGGATAAGTGCAATAATAAATGACATAACACCACTATTAATTGCTTCTTTTCCTAATGTAGCTCCAATCTCTTCTGCTTCAATTACATCTGCAGAAGCAGGAAGTTTACCGGCATTTAACACAGTGGCAAGATCTTGTGCAGATTGTACTGTAAAGTTACCTGAGATCTCTGTGCTACCATTTTTAATTTCTTGTCTTGCAGTTGCTGCAGATTGTACTGTATTATCAAGAACAATAGCAATTGCATTTCTTTTTTGTGCTACGGTACGTGTTAATTTTGCCCACTGACTCACGCCTTGACCTTCAAAATCAAGACCTACAGCAGGTTGTTGTGTTTGTGTATATTGTTGACGTGCATCATTTACAACATCTCCACTCATAGAAGGCTCTCCAGAACGATTAGATTCTAAAGCATATAACGCAACTCTCTCTACAGTTTCTTCTCCTTCACCTACTAGTATTGTTTCTACATCTCCCCAAGCAAACTTTGCAAAACGTAGATTTGCTGGACGTAAACGTACAATTGCTGGTGTTCTTAAATATTCATTAATTTGTGCCGTATCCTTCACAGCTGCATATCCTACTGTAGAAGCTTCTCTAAGTTGTAATGCACCTGGATTATAACTAAAAATTTCAAATAACGGATTGTTTTGAACTACCTCTTCTTCTTCATCACTTTCTGCATCTTTCAATAAGTCATCTACAGCACTATCTACATTTGTAGAATCTTGTACCACCTCGGCCTCTTCATTTTCATCTTTAACCTCATCTTTTTTGATGGTAGCAGCTAATGTTTGATCTACCAATCCAAGATAGTTGATTACGTCTCCTGCATAATGTGTTTCATAAAACTCTAATTGCGCTTTTGCAGATAAAAAACGTACAGCACGTTGAATATCTTTTGCACCAGGAAGTTCTACAAGAATACGTCCGTTATCTCCAAGGCTTTGAATGTTAGGCTGTGTTACCCCAAACTTATCAATACGATTACGTAAGGTTTCAAAAGCAGATTGAATCGTCTCTTTAATCTCTTCTCTAAGTACACCTGCCACTTCATCATTTGTCATATTAGGATCAATCTTTTCTCCTAAAATTACATTAGAGAAAATATCAGGATTTGCAAGTGTTACATCTCCTCCTTCTGCCTCAAAAGCAGTTAAGAAATCTTCAAAATATGGATTTTGACTATTCTTTTGTGCTTCATCTGCTGCGTCTAAAGCTGTAACGAATTTTGGATGTCTTTTTCCATTAGCAAGACCTCCAAGAATATCTCTTACAGATATCTGAAGGATTACGTTAATCCCTCCTTTAAGGTCAAGCCCTTTATTCAGTTCCTTCTCCTTTGCTTCGTTATATGTAATTCCTGCAAAGATTGGTAATTTACCTACACTGTCAAGATATACTCGCTCGTTTATATCTCTTTCATCAGCATTATCACCTGCTTTACTGATGGCAAATTCTTTTGCCGCTGTCTCTGTCTTATTTGTTAAATATGTAAATGAGAGTTGATATATACATACCAAACCAAATACAATAGCAAATAATCGAATGAGTCCTTTATTTTGCATTTTTGTGTTTTTTGTAATCAATAGAATACTAGAAAAATCTCTAGTTCTATATCATCGTTATGTTATTGATTGTTTATTTGTGGTTGATACCTTAAAAAGAGAGAATTCAAAAGTGTCTTCACTTCATAAATCTTTCGAATGATTATAAGGTATGTATAAGCACTTAGTAAGTATTGTATCATATACAACAACCTCACTATCACTTATATCAGGAATTTATCTAAGCTATTGGGCCAGCTCTCACTTCAGGAATCGTATAAGAAGCATCATCTATCGTGATGGCAATATTCCTGTGAATTATATATGCGAGTTTTTCGGCTTTATTTCTACCTTCACTACATAGCTTATTAATAGAAGCATAAGTGTCTGGAGTAAAAAAGCGAATACTCTCTGATTTTAATTCTACAACATTTCCACTAGAACTTACTAAATCATTAGCATCTTGGATTTCATAGATATCAAGTTGATACGTTTTTGTATCCTTTTCAGATGGTAATTTAGTATCCTCTTTATTAGTATTGTAGGAAGTATAATCAACAGCTACATTCCTTTCTCCTGTAACTATCTTTTTTATTTCAGAAACATCTATATCACTATAGTACGTGATTTTTAAGGTACCGTTTCCTAGTTCTTGTATTTTTATATTATCAACATCTATAGCTTCCAATTGGCTTTTGACATGCGCTATAGCACCTTGAGTTTCATGAGATGTCACCTCAGCATCCGTAAACTGAAGTACAATCTCCTGATTAGGCACAGAAACTTGCTCTAAGCTTATACCAACGATAGCTAGAGCAAAAATTAAAGCACTTATGTACCACTTGTTTTTCATCTACCAAATGTAAAATTAAAGACCATACTATTAGAATTTTTACCGTGTATAAATGTATTGGTCGTTTTTACAAAACGTGCAAATATAAGATTTCAATTAGGATTAGCCAATATTTTTTATTCTCATGAAATGGATATTTCTGATCTATAAAATACTTTTAAAAACAAAGAGAGACCATTTTTCAATGATCTCTCTTTTATAAAATTATATGTTGCTTTATACGCTTTTGCGAAAGCGTATTCAGAACAACGATCAAAGAGTTAGTTTATGCATACGTATTATTTTTAATGGTTGTATAGGTCCACTATTTAAAATAACAGACAAAACAAATGCGTCTCTCTCATTTAAGTTTCCACTTATCTCAGCATTCCCTCCCTGGATAGCCTGTGATACATTAGGGGTCATCATTACCATATCATCTAAAACAACTGCTATAGAAAAACCTTCTTCTGATGCACGTCTTGTTAATCGTTCCCATTTTTCAGCTTGCAAGCCTTCCATACTAATTAAAATACTAGGAATTCCTATCTGAGTACGACTTGCGATAGCATTAGAAATAATATCTCCATCCATAGCTGGACGTTTTTTAGTCCCTACTTCTAAAGCATATAGAGGCAGTCTTCCTCCTTGACTATCGGCCACACCCCAAGCAAATTTTATATGTAATGGATATTTATTTAGATAACTCCTAATTTCGGGTCGAATAAGCAACGTGTTAAATGTAGCCGTATCTTCTTTCTTTACATATCCTAGCGCTGCCGATTCTGGATAATGAGCAGTATAAAATAGATTTTCAAAACTATATTGAGATGCTATAGTGTCCGAAGTAAATATTTTAGACAATTCGCTTATAACCAAAATGGTTTTCTCTAAGTTTTTCGTCTCATAAAACAAAAGATCTCCTTTAGTCGTAATAATGTCTTGTACAACAGTATCCATCGCAGAGCTTTTGAATTTTATGGATAACTCTTGATCATTTTTTTTAATAATATCAACTTGAGAAGAAATTGCATTCAATCGTTGTTTAAGGCGCTCTATAGTGGCATTTTCTACAGATTCTGAAGTAACGTCTATAGAATATTCATACTTAGGTCGATGTGTACAGGACATCAGACAAAGGATGAAACAAAAAAAAACAATTGATTTTATAGACATATAGATATCGTTTTAAATAATAAAAGCTACCCGAAGATAGCTTTTATATGATATATATGTTAATAGATCTTTATGCGTCTAGAAGTGCATTTGTTTTCTTTACTCCAGCAGCACTTTCTTCTAAGTGTGCTTTTTCTGCATCACTTAAATTGATTTCTACAATTTTCTCAATACCATTACGCCCTAAAACGACAGGTACTCCAATACATAGGCCTGAAAGTCCGTATTCTCCATCTAATAATGTAGAACAAGGGAATATTTTCTTTTGGTCACAAGCAATCGCTTGCACAAGACCTGACACCGCTGCTCCTGGTGCATACCAAGCAGAAGTTCCTAAGAGTTTTGTTAAGGTTGCTCCACCTACTTTCGTATCTTCTAATACTTGTTGTAAACGCCCTTCACTTATATACTCTGATACAGGAACACTATTACGAGTCGCAAGACGTGTTAAAGGCACCATTCCTTTATCAGAATGTCCTCCAATCACCATCCCATCTACATCAGAAATAGGAGCTCCTAAAGCTTCTGCTAGACGATACTTAAAACGCGCACTATCTAACGCACCTCCCATACCAATAATACGATTTTTAGGAAGTCCAGTTACTTTATGTGCTAGGTAGGTCATCGTATCCATAGGATTAGACACTACAATTAAAATCACATTTGGAGAGTGCTCTACAAGACTTGTAGAAACCGCTTTTACAATTCCCGCATTGATTCCAATAAGTTCTTCTCTAGTCATTCCTGGTTTACGAGGAATTCCGGAAGTAATTACCGCAATATCACTGCCTGCAGTTTTACTGTAATCATTAGTAGATCCAGTAATTTTTGTATCAAAACCATTAAGAGAAGCTGTCTGCATTAAATCCATTGCTTTTCCTTCGGCATATCCTTCTTTGATATCTAATAATACAACCTCACTTGCAAAATTCTTAATAGCGATATATTCGGCACAACTTGCTCCTACGGCTCCTGCACCTACTACGGTAACTTTCATAAATTTATTTTTTTGAATTTGTTATTGTTTATTTTCTGATTGCAAAAATACAGTTTCTTTAACATTTAACTCCTAAGGAAGGGTTAAAAGTAAATGAGGAAGTTAAAATTAAGCTAGAGTCCAACCAGATATTCTTATGGGACTATCAAAATTACCCTATATCATATGTCATTTAAAGTATCTTGTTTAATGAGGTATTATCTATTTTCACTGTATACGCTTTCGCGAAAGCGTACCACCTAGTATTAAAACATGACAAACGGGCACCCTTTTCAGGATGCCCGTT
>CAKZKZ010000995.1 GCA_937124495.1 uncultured Dokdonia sp.
TACTAGCGAATCTGAAATACATAAGGCAGATAATAGTTATTTTAATAAGCTCATTAATTCAATTAAAATAAAAGAATTAATTCAATTTGAGAGCACTGTCAAAACGGGGTATTTTGTCGATGAAGTAGAAGAAGAGGCAACAGTTAGAATGACGATCGCTCTTTTTTCCAAAAATAAATTGAATCTGGAACCAATATTTAAAGGGATCGGAAATCTTGAAATGGGTTTAGATCCTGCAATCGCACAGAGAATTTATTTTTTCTCCGAAGAATCGAACAATTATTTCCACATGTACGATGATAGAGGTTGTAGAATTTGCGCTGATTCTCCCCAAAAAATAAGACCTGTTTTTGAAAAGTACAATACTTGGATTGTTGACTATTATAGACCCCGAATTGAAAAGCAATTTCAATGAAACAGGGCAATAGATACTGAAAAATGAGCAACTAGAACGCTTATTATCAGGTAAGTTACTATACACTTTTAAGAATTTGACAAGTATTCATTTGAAAATCATCAGGAATAGGTTTCAACCATCGTAATATCATCTTGATTAAATCTTTGAGCAAATGAACTGAACTTTTTAGTTCATCATAGCCTAATCGAAAAAGAGAAATAGACCTTGCTTTTTTGTCTTGGTAATTTTTCAAATACACTTTGACTTTTTTAGTTCTTTGACATATCAAACCGTTGAGAATACATAAAATATAAGCAATAGCTGCTAAGCCCATAATTAATTGAGCTTTATGTAGTTGTTTTAGGTTTAAATCTTCCAGATTGAACCCATTGGTTTTACAATGATAGAAAAAAACTTCTATTCCCCATCGATATCTATAAGCTTGATCAATCCGTTCCAAGTCTTGAAAATTAGAAAGGAGAATCATAAACTTCTCCCCTTTAGATTTATTTTTTCTCTTTGTTGTATTTGGATATACAGTATAAAACAAATCTTGTCCATTCAATTTAATTTTGCTTTGAAAAAAGCCGTTTCGTTTAACTTTTCGTTCTAATAAACGCTCTGTTTTATAGGTTGTTTTATTTAAAGCTACTGCAACTTGACTTAAATAGTCTTGATGACGTAGCCGAATAACGAAGCTCCAATCTAAGTCTCGAACAAAAGAAAACCAATTAAGACCAATAAACTCTCTATCAGCTAAAAGGGTAATTTGAATATTAGTGTGATTGTGCCAAACTTTACAAAAACGATCCATTAAATCCATTCGTTCTTTTTGGCTAGAATTACCTCGTTTATCTAAGTTTTTCCAAATAATAGGAATAAAGATTCCATTAGGTAACAATAAGCCAACAAAGAGAACATTGATGTTAATTTTTCCGATTTTCCAATTTGTTCGATCCATTACCATATAAACTGCCCCATGAAAACCAACTAGATAAATAATCAACCAAGTCGTACCAACACAAAAGGCATCTATATTTTTGATTTTGAAGAAACGAATAAATCGAGTATAGATATTATGCAATTTTAGGTCTTTTCGTCCTAATACTGCTCCTGCTTCTGTTTTGCATTTATTCAAATTTACGGTCCGACAGCGAATAATACATTGTATCAATAATAACATCACTTTTATCACACATTTGCGATGAAATGGAAAAAATGATTTAATTTTACCTGCTGTCGGGAGTTGTACTTGTTGTTTCATTGTATGCTAAGTTTTGGTCGACTCAAACATACTAAGGAACATCGTACAATTCCTGATATTTTCAATGAACTTCTTCTAAAGTGTATAGTAACTTAATTATCAGGTCTTAATATAGAATGATTTAGCTCAATGTACAGTTTGTTTTTACCAATAAAAATGAGACAAGGTGTAGGCTAAATTCAACTTTTTTAACTTATGTAGAAAAAACAACTTCAAGTTTAATATTTAATGATTTTTAATGTGTATATTTAATTATACCTTAGTCTAAAAGTGGTGAAATTGAATGAAAATTAAAGAGAATATGATAAATAATTTTGGCACATTGTTTTTGTGTATAGCTGGGACGATTTTATCTGTTAGTTGCTCCAGTATCTTAGAAAGCGAAGGGGAACAATTAGAAGATTATCAAACTTTGAACAGAGAAATTGAATTGGTCTCCAATCTTTATGATCCAAAAGAAAAGAAAAAATGGGTTCCTTACGAAGATCGGGAAGTAAAGGGCGCTTTAGGAACTGAAATTCATAGAGAAGATGGAAAAGTTCGTCAAATTTTCACGTCGGTCTCCAAAAAAACCTTAGAAAATAAAAAAACTAGAGATCAGTTATTCAGTGACTTAACGACTGTTTATGGAATAGAACGAGGAGAAAGTATTTTTCTGTTTGCTTCTGTTAGAGCGGCAAAAGATGCTTATTTGAACGATATTTATAATGGGAGAACGTGGAAATCTGATTATCTAGGGCGCTACCGAGTTGGTGCGGCTCATTTTATCAACCTGCCCCATATTACAGAAGAAAAAATAGAAGTAACCTTATCTACACAAGCTCAAATACAGTTGGCTAGTATGTAGTGTTGATTTATGTTAATTTCAAAATTAAAGAAAAAATATTCGAGTACTAGGTATTTTTTGCTAAATTATTGTCCTTAAACCAATCTTGTATTCTTTAGCATTTATTCTTACTGAAATTATGAAAATACTACGACAGTTAACAGCCAATAATATTACAATTAACGAGTATAAGTTCAAACGAGAATTAGCAATGGAAGCTTATTTGATTGAGAACGAAGATATTTTAATATTAGATGAGGATAATTTTAATTCTGTTGAAGTACTTGATGCTGAAATTGCATTGAAAGAAGGAAGAAAATCGGGTGATGGTAGAATTGATATTTTAGCTAAATATGGTGGAGAATACTTAGCAATTATTGAGCTTAAAAAAGAGGAAATAAATAACAATACTCTAGATCAATTGCAAGATTACTTAGATCAAAAAGATCAGATTACTAAAATAGGAGAAGGGGCGTATTGGAAAGAAGAATCGGAGCCAAAATGGATTGGTGTACTTGTTGGTGAGTCTATTTCTGCACAGCTACAAGAAAAATTACAAAATGGTTATGAGTATAATGGAATTCCTATTGCGGGAATGAGCATTAGAAGGTTCCGAAGCGATAAAGGGGAAATTTTTGTCATTGCAGATACCTATTTTAAAGGTAATTACTCAAGCAAGGATTACTCAAAATTCCTCTTTGAAGGAACAGAATATAACAAAGGGCGATTGGTTAATAAAATAGTAAAAAGATATGTTGAACAAAACCCAGAAATAACCTATTCAAAACTAAAAGCTGACTTTCCAGACAATATACAAGGAAATACATTTGGTGTATTTGATTTAAAATCAAAAGCCGAGGATATTTATAATAAATGGGGACATAAAAGGCATTACATAAAGCCTGAAGAAATCATCTATTTAAAAGATAATTTTTACGATTATTTATTCAAAAATTATGATACCACAAGAAAAGATTTTGGAAA
>CAKZKZ010000996.1 GCA_937124495.1 uncultured Dokdonia sp.
GGGAGAAAATGCTGTTCACGGAAGTGATAGTGATGAGAATGCAGCTATTGAAGGCGCTTTCCATTTTTCAGGAAGAGAGATGTTTTAATTATAAAAGATACATCATAAAAAAGACGCTACCTTTTTAGGTAGCGTCTTTTTTGTTACATTTTTTTGAGATATTTCCAGCTACGATGCCTACCGTAAGACAAGTTTCTTTACAACATCTCTTCTAAGCTCTTCATTAAGACGTTCTAAGTTGGATGTGTGTGAAACAGAAAGTTTTTAGAAAAACGTTTTGAAAAATACGCATTTCTAAAAACAACTACCGTTTAGCTACGGTACTTTATCGCAAAACTAGCTTCTTTACAACGTCCCTTCTTAATTCTTCATTTAATCGCTCCAATATTTTTTCTTTACCGTAGCTTAATTCTTCTCTAAAAACAGAAGAACTTAAATTAACCAATAGGGTGTCTCTTTCTAAGCGAACAGAAATGGTGTATGTTCTAAAAGCTGGATTGAGTGAATACCAAGCGCTTTCAACATCTAGTTTATCAATCCCTTTTTGGAGTTTGTTTTTAGAGACAAATTCTCCTAAGGCATCACTTATCGATATAGGGTCTGTATTACGCTTTGTCATTCTGAAAGGAGTATAGGTTCATATCTTCTATAGGTGTACATATTTCCATCTTCATTAAGAAGAATCAATTGATCTTTTGACGCTTTAATCACTGTTTCTTTCCAGCTATCAAAGGCCGTGGTGTATTTTAATATGAGTATATCTTCATTAATTTCTATATCAATGTTTTCTAAAGATTGCGAGGTTGTAAAATGACCATTAATATCTGGTTGCATCTTTTTACGAATCCCAATTTTGTTATCTTGAATCTCGAAAAAATCAATATTTTGACTTAAAGAAAATGTTCTTTTTGCTCCGTCAGCTGTTGTTACATCTGCTATTTCCCAATATCCCGCAAGATGGGCAAGTTTCTCATCAGGGGTTTGTGTGCAAGAAATAAGGCTTGTCACAATAAACATGTATATAAGGAGTAGGCGTTTCATAAGATACTAGCAAAGTACGCAAAAAAGAGTGGATTATTCCGGATTCTCTAAGTGAAATAATTCATAACTCTGATGAATTTTTTTGACGACTCCTTCTGTACGCTCTGGGTGTGTATCACTGATAAAAAGCTGCCCAAAATTATTAGTATTAACCAATTTTATAATGTGTGTCACTCTATTCTCATCTAGTTTATCAAAAATATCGTCAAGTAATAATATAGGACTTACACCACTTTCATTTTTAATAAAATTAAACTGCGCTAATTTTAAAGCGATGAGATATGTTTTTTGCTGCCCTTGAGATCCAAATTTTTTAACAGGATACCCATTGATTTCAAAAGCAAGGTCATCTTTATGTATGCCGACACTGGTATATTGTAACATTCTATCTTTTGCCAATGCATTTGTGAGTAAATGGGGTAAAGGCATATTATGTAAAGCACTTTGATAGGTAAGAGATACTTTTTCAGTATTGCCACTTATGGCTTTGTATTGTTCTTGAAAAATAGGTTCAAAATGATTCAAAAATGCTGCTCTTTTTTCAAAAATGGGCTGTCCATAAGTTACCAATTGCTCATTATATACGCTTAAAGTGTCCTGATCAAAGGTGTTATTTGCTGCAAAATACTTTAATAACGCATTTCGTTGACTAATAACTTTGCTATAGGATAGTAAATTTGATAAATACTTTTTGTCGCTTTGTGAGATCACCCCATCCATAAATTTACGACGCATATCACTTCCTTCTGTAATAAGATCTCGATCTGCAGGAGAGATAATAACGAGTGGTAAAAAACCAATGTGATCTGCAAAGCGATCGTATACTTTTGCATTACGTTTAATAACTTTTTTTTGTCCTTTTTTAGCGCTAATGACTACTTTTTCTTCACGATCATTTTTGTTGTAAACTCCATCTATGACAAAGAAGTCGGCATTATGATTGATGTTTTGGCTTGTCACAGGATTAAAATAACTCTTTCCAAATGATAAGTGATAGATAGCATCGAGAATGTTTGTTTTTCCAACACCATTATTCCCTACAAAGCAGTTGATTTTTGCATCAAATTCTAACGCTTTTGAGGTGAAATTTTTATAGTTAATTAAGGATAGAGATTTTAAAATCATAGGGTTTGTAATGAGTCCGCTTTCGCGAAAGCGTATAGCTTCTCAGAAATGGTTTGCAAAATATCGAAAAATAAGGAATAATTTCCCTTTCAAAATTCAATAAAAATTATATTTTTGCGCCACTAACAAAATATCTATATGGCAACGTATAATAAAAGAGGTTACAAGCCTAAAACTAAGGCCGAAAAAGAAGTTGAAGAAATAGAAGAGATAAAAGACAGTACTACAGCCGAAGTATTTGCCTCTCTTGATGAAGGAGCTTCTAAGACCGAGGAATGGGTTGAGAAGAATCAGAAAGCTATTTTTGGAGTAATTATAGGAGTACTTGTAATTGCTTTAGGATATATTGCCTATGGTAAATTTATTAAAGAACCTAAAGTAGCAGAAGCAGTCAAT
>CAKZKZ010000997.1 GCA_937124495.1 uncultured Dokdonia sp.
TTTAAAAGAATTTGCCTTATAACTTTCAGAAAACCCCTGAATTAGTGTTTTAAATGAGGAAGCAATTATTTTTTTGATTTTTGATTTCTCTCAAGACGTTTAAAGTACCTAAAATCATTAATTATTTTCATATAGCAATAGTGAGTACAAAGAACCTCATCAATTACACGCTCTTCAATACCAGATTTATCTTGTGCTTCGTATAAATCCCAGACAACCCTCCCGCTTTCGAACTTTTTCTCTGGCAGATATTTTTGCATGATATAGCTTTTCTGCTTTGGATAGATAAAGTTACTGTTGTTGTTAAATGATGCTATCGCTAGTTGAGATATATCTATTATTCTGAATTTGTTTTGAAAGTAGAATGCTTCAGAATTAGAAAGTAATTTATATCGTTTGAATAACTCAAATAAGACTGGAACATCAGAGGAAGATATACCGATTCCACAAAGAATAGGTGAAACCTTACCATCATGGGCTTTACAAACTAGGTCATAAGAATCTTTCAATAGCTTGTATATTTTCTCTAAAAGATCTCTTTCGGAGTTATGATTCCAAAGCCATAGTGATTCCACATCTCTTTTGGTAACCTTAGATTTATCAGTCAAATCTTTATCTGGATTTGCTATTAAAAAACTACCGCCTAGTAATTTGCTGCTTTTATCCCAAGGGTTATAGGAAAACCCTTCCTTGTCTCTTCCTTTTAAAGGGACATAAAATTCAAGATCAAAGAAGATAACCCTGCACTTTCCAGACTTTATTCTTACATACTTCAAAATCATTCCTTACTGATTGAAAAGAAGTCCAGATAGAACTCCCCGATTAATTTATTTATTGGGTATCATTACTTTCTTAACATCAACAATTAGGTATCTTGATCAGCCTAATTTTTTAATGCTTGTGTAACTATGCTTCGCTTTCAGTAATGACTCAATACTTTTATGCTTTTTCAATTCCTTGAAATTGTCTTCTGCGTCTATCTTCATAATCTTTACGAGCAACCGCTGCTAACATATCTAGTAACATCGCATTCACAGCCTGAATTATTGATGAAGTGAAAAAGTATTTAAAATTGTTTTTCATTATGTTCTAGCAGAACATTTCAACTTCATAAACAACTAAGTATGTTCTACTAGAACATTATAAGATATTGATTTATAAGGATATTTTACAAATTATTTTATTTGCATTTTCGTATTTTTAGATTAGTGTTTAACAGGTAAACAAATTAATTGGATATGAAATATGGATAAACAAATAAATTTTTTTTCTTTGTGTTTAGAAGGTAAGCTGAATGACTACAAACTTGATAGCGAAGCTCATTCTTATTTAGTAAGCAGCTTATTGAAAAAATATGACATACCTCATTCTAGAGTTTTTGGATTCGTTAAGGATATTGAGTTAAATACTTACGTCGACTATCACTTTTGGAATGTACTTGGTGATAAGGAATCACCGTGGATTATTGACTATAGGTTACCATCATCAAAAATCGGAAAAGGTATTTATGATCGCGTTCCTAACACACCTTTTGGTATCTTTAATAAAAATATGCAGAAGAATTATAAATACAACATGAATGGGATCGAAGTTCGCGCTCATGAGATTGAAGCACTAGATGCTATGACAGATGATGAGTACTCAAGCATTGAACTGCCTGAGCTATTTCTTATGCCTCTTATTGCTCAATTAAAAGGAGCTAGGATTTATTATTAATATTTTTACTTCACCGTTATTTTATAGAGTATTGATAACAATATTGAACAAAAATATTATACAAACTCATTCGAAGTAAAATCCTTAGGCATATTCGGCGTTATTGTTTTGTTGTTAAACCATACACTTTTTAACATCAGCAATTAAATGCCTTGAACAGCCTAATAATTTTTGGATACTCGTATAGCTGTGCTTAGCTATTAACAATGACTCAATGCTAGCCCGCTTTTCCAAGTCCTTCTTACGCCCAGCGTATTTGCCTTCATTCTTAGCTTTTTCAATTCCTTGCAACTGCCTTCTTCGTCTATCTTCATAATCTTTACGAGCAACCGCTGCCAACATATCTAGCAACATCCCATTCACAGCCTGAATTATTGATGAAGTGAATTCGGTGCTGTCAGAACTTTGAATTGCCATCCAGCTAGTGGGAAGCTCTGGGGAAACAATCATAATTCTCTTTTCAGATAATAATCTCTTTAACGTATCCCAATCCTCTTGTTTTAAGCGGGCTAGTCGGTCTATCTGTTCTACCAGGACAATATCACCCTCGCTTGCATCGGAAATTAATCTCATTAATTCAGGTCGGTGTAACGTTGCCCCTGATTCATTCTCTACATAAAAGGATGCAATTTTTTGATTATGATCGGCAGCAAAGTTAATTAATGATTGTTTTGCTCGTTCGGCATTTTGCTCGGAAGTTGAAGCTCGAAGGTAAGCTCGAATAAACATTTAAGACCCTTTAGTCTGTTTTAAGTGGTTCCTATATTATAGTCTGTTTAGAGTGGTTCTTAAATATGTTTTTAAACCTAATTAACTGGTTCTCTTGAGCTATACCTTAATTGAACCA
>CAKZKZ010000998.1 GCA_937124495.1 uncultured Dokdonia sp.
AGAACTCACATCCAGCATTGTGAATTTTTATCCCTTAAAAAAGACTATTCTTCAAGCAAAAGAAAGTGTTACTAAAGGAATTCCACTACATGAAAGTTTAGAAGGAAAATTCTTTGACCCAAAAATCATTACCATGATTACCATAGGAGAAGAAGTCAATGAACTCGATGCTATGTTTGATAAACTCGCAAAACAACTCAATGATGAAATGGAGTTTGCTACAAAAGTGATAGGAAGTATTCTAGAACCCTTCATGATATTCATTATTGCCATTATCGTAGGATTTATATTGATAGCGATGTATTACCCTATGTTCAGTCTAAGTCAAGTCATCGGAAATTAACAATACATCGATATGAAAAAAACAAAAAAAATACTTTTAAAAGCATACTCCCTTACAGAGATACTCATTGTATTATGTATTATAGGTATTATCATATACCTGGCTGTACCAGACCAAACATCCACCATTAGTAAGGCAAAAGCTATAGAAGCTCAAAACATGCTTAATATGGTATACGGCCTTGAAAAAAGTCATTTTTACAGATATGCAAAGTATTCTTCAGACTTTGATGAGATAGGCTTTGAGCAATCACTAACTACAGATAAAGGTGGACTCGCTATCTATAAAATATCCATTATAGAATCCTCTACAAATACGTTTAAAGCCCAAGCAGTCTCTATACAAGACCTAGATGGTGATGGTCAATACAACACCTGGGTAATCGATCAAGATCGAATCTTAAAAGAAACGATAAAAGACTAATGGGTATAGAAACAATCATACAACTCGCAATTATAGGAATCCTTATAATCATTGTATATCAAGACCTCAAGTTTAGAGTTCTTGATCTCAAATATGCAATCATTCTATTAGCATTATGTATAGGTTATAACACCATACACCCTATACTAGATTATATAAATGCATTTCAAATTGCAGGGTTTGTCCTCGTAAATATAATGTGCCTAACCCTCTACTTTAGTGTAAAAAATAAACAGTTCATCAACCCTATAAATTCAAAAATAGGGCTAGGAGATATTGTATTCTTTCTAGTGATAGCACCTCTTTTTTATATAAAGGCGTATATCTTATTCTTTGTAACAGGCATGTTGTTTTCATTACTGTTATATGGTGTTTTTATACGCTTTCGCGAAAAGCAAAAAAAAACAATCCCACTCGCAGGATATCTTTCTATGTATCTAGTAATCATATTATTGTCTAACATTTTTTTAAATACCACCATTTTCAATCTTGGCATCTAGTGATTACATAGAACTCCCCGTAGCATTGCAACAACTCATAAGCGCAGAGGAAGCAAACCATTTTTCTATTGTACCCAAAAGTACTTTAGAAAACACCTATGAATTCTATATAGATGACGCTAGAATAAAAGAAATACGTACCATACAGCAAGATTTACAATTGCTGTATGACACGACAATTTCGTTAGAACCTATAGATACAATCGTTTTACAAAAAACACTCTCTATCTATTATAGAACAGGAAATGAACATATAGAGTTACCCATAGCAAACACTAATTTTTTAGAGAGTCTTATTCATGAGGCTAGGAAAATAAATGCTAGTGATATACACATAGAAGTGTATAGTAACGATGCGAGAGTACGTATGCGAATTGACGGACACCTTATTGAAAAAAACAAGATAGAAAAAGAAGATTATGCAGAGCTTATTAATCAAATTAAAATTAAGTCTAAGCTCAATATTACAGAAAAACGCTTGCCGCAAGATGGACGTATAGAATATGAAGGTTTTGACATACGAGTTTCTATTCTACCAACACATTATGGAGAAAATGTGGTAATGCGTATCCTAGGAAAAGATGCCTCAAATTTGAATATAAAATCATTAGGATTAGAAGATCAAGATCTATCTATATATCTAGAAAACATAAAAAAACCTAATGGTATTATCTTAATAAGTGGTCCTACAGGATCTGGAAAAACGACTACGTTATATGCAACACTCAAACATGTAAATGTTACTGAAAAGAAAATTGTTACTGTAGAAGATCCTATAGAATATACCCTTAAAGGTATCAATCAAGTACAATTAAGAGAAGATATAGGGCTTGATTTTACAACCGCATTAAAATCGTTTTTAAGACAAGATCCAGATATCATTATGCTAGGAGAAATACGAGATGCAAAAACCGCTCAAATGGCTATAAGAGCATCTTTAACTGGACACTTAGTATTATCTACAATACATACAAATTCTTCTATAGGAACCATTTCTAGATTAGAAGATATGGGAATTCCTTCTTTCTTAATAGCAGAGACATTAAACCTATCCGTAGCACAACGCTTATTAAGATTGTTGTGTAAAAATTGTTGCGTAAAAGAAATGACAGATCCAAAGGATTTTCCAGCATCTTTTAGAGAAACAACTACAGAATTACCAACACATCATTATCGAGCAAAAGGATGCTCCTCTTGCTATTTTACAGGATATGTTGGAAGGAGAGCGATTTATGAAGTCTTGAATATAGGTGGAGAGATTGCAAAGCAAATAAAGAACGGAAATATAGAAAAAGCATCTCAAAACATATCCTTAGATAGACTATCATTTAAGGCTTTTGAATTATTAAAAAAAGGAGAAACATCACTAGATGAGATATATCCATTACTAATACAAGCATAATGCTTGTCATTGATTTATGAAAATGAAATTATTAAACATAAAGCAATTACTTTTCTTAGTATGTATGATTTGTTCATTACAGCTATTTGGACAAATTGATACAAATAAAATAAGCCAAGAGTTAGACAATATAGCTGCTTCTAAAAAGGGGATGCTACAAACCTTGCGTATTGATGTAGAAGGACTAACTCTAGAAGAACTTATTGCTACGATAGGAGAAGAACACGAACTTAATTTTAGTGTATCTAATGATCTAGATCAAGTGGTTGGAAGTAACTTTTATGATATTGTTGTTAAAGATATACTCCTCTTTTTAATACAACGATACCAACTAGAAGTTCAAGTTATTAACGGGATTATTGTCTTTGAAAAGAAGAAAGTTCAAGAGAAAAAAGAAGTTCCCCCACCTCCTAAAGTGATTGATGTAAGTTATAATCCTAAAAATCAATTCTTGTCTATCAAATTAAAAAATGATTCCCTTCCTGCAGTAGCAAAGGCAATCATAGATGCTACAAACAAGAACATCGTTTTATCTCCAGATATTAAAGACAAAAAAATGTCGTCTTACATCATTAATAGACCGTATGAGCAAGTGCTCGAAATGATGGCAAAAGCAAATGGACTCCTCTTAACCAAAGATGAAAATGATTTTTATTATCTAGAAAAAAATACAGCTCTAATTGCTGAAAAACCAAAAACATCTGGGAGGCGTTCCAGAGGCAAATCAAGTACTTCTGGACAAGCAACAAATCCAGGAGAGATTGATATAAGTTTAGATGCCTCAGGCTTTATTAATATTAAAGCAATAGACGCTTCCTGTTCAGAAATCATAGCTCGAGTTTCTGAAGAACTTCAGGTCAATTATTATATGTATGATACTCCTGATGAAAATGTAAAAACAACACTGGTTGCCAATGGAATCTCTTTTGACGATTTGCTTGAAAATATGTTTCGAGGAAAAGAGTATACCTTTAACAAAGAAGATGAATTCTATTTAATAGGAAAACACAAAACAGACGGACTACTAGAAACCAAACTTATTCAGCTAGAAAATAGATCTATAGAAACGGTTTTAGAAACCTTGCCACAGGCATTACTTGACAACCTAGAGATTAAAGAATTTGTAGATTTAAATGGCTTTGTGGTGACTGGATCTAAAATTCAAATTAAAACATTTAAAGATTTTATACGAGAAATAGATATAGTAGTTCCTGTGGTTCAAATAGAAATTTTGATCGTTCAGTATCAAAAAGGATATGATATTAATACAGGGCTTCAATTAGGAATTGATCAACAAGAACGTACAACAACGGGCACATTCCTTCCCTCTACAGATGTAAGTCTCAATTCTGAATCTGTAAATAGCTTGATAGACTCTTTTAATGGTATTGGATTTATAAACTTAGGAAAAGTAACAAAAAACTTCTATGCAAATTTACGCGCCATGGAGAGTAATTCTATGGTTAAAATATCTTCTACCCCAAAACTAGTCACTCTAAACGGGCATGAAGCAAATTCATCTATAGGAGAAACCAATTATTATTTTGAACAAAATAACACCTTGATTAACTCAGGAATCAGCGATAATATATTACAATCAGGAACATTTAAACCTACAGAAGCAAACCTAAGTGTTAACATAACACCTGTCGTTTCAAAAGATGAGCATGTGACCCTTCAAGTTGAAGTAGAACGTAGTTCTTTTTTAGGGAGAGCTGGAGAGAATGCTCCCCCAGATAAAGCGACTCAACGATTTGGCTCAACGGTTCGAGTTAAAAATAACGAAATGGTGCTTTTAGGAGGTTTAG
>CAKZKZ010000999.1 GCA_937124495.1 uncultured Dokdonia sp.
TACTGAAACCGATAGTTTATCATATAATTTCTGTTTTCCGATTATAAAGAATGATAGTTTACCTGGACATCCAGACATTAAGTATAAGCAATACCATAGCCAAAAGGCCCTCAAAGCTACCTATAACGGTAATTATATTACTTCAGATCGTGCTTGGTATGCTTTAGAAGCGTACGCTAAAAGTCACAACATCCCTATAGACCTCACTCCTATTGAAGTCTTTTATAACAACCCAAACATGGGAGGTGATGAACTACAATGGAAAGCGGAGATTTTTATGCCTATCAAAGAGAATTGAATGACCTCAATGCAAGCATAGGTGGTATCAAATTACAAAAGGAGAAAATCACAAATTCCAAAAAAAATACGATGCAAGCATCGAGAAATTAAAAGAATACAAACAAATGTCAAAACTATTCTTAGATGAAGATTATAAAGGTGTAGATTATACTAGCACTGGTTTTCCAGCGGGAGAATACGACAATTGTACATTTACCGAATGCTTGTTTCCTGAACTTCATCTTTCTAATACCACATTGCTAGAATGTACGTTTACCGATTGTAATTTTACCAATGCTAAGTTTGGTGGGACAACCCTAAACGATGTTGTTTTTAAAGGATGTAAAATGGTAGGTGTAGACCTCAGTGTTTGCAATGATTTTATGCTTGCTATACAGTTAGATGATTGTGTATTAGATCTTGCCAATTGCTATCAACTCCGTCTCACCAATACTCATTTTAAAGACTGTTCTCTCAAAGAAACCGATTTTACAGAATGTAACCTATCACAAGCAATATTTACAGATTGTAATCTTAAAGGAGCGTTATTTGATCGCACCGATCTTCAAAAAACTGATTTTAGAACAGCCCAGAATTACACCATAGATCTTGATCTCAATAAAGTAAAAGGCGCACAGTTTTCTAAAGAAGGTGTACACGGGTTATTGATCAAGTATGGAGTGAAGATTTCTTAAGGAAGTTTTGTTTTTTATGCTTTCGCGAAAGCGTATCTATCACCTAAAATACAAAAAGCTATTTCTACTTAGTCTTTTGATTTATTTTTTCAAAATAAATTTGAACTAAGTCATTATAACAACTCATAGAGTGATACATCGTGCATTCCATTCCAATAACTTCGATTTGAGGTTTATCTTTTAATGTTTTTTCAAACTCTATGTCGTATTCAAAGCCCATCTGAAAATATTTGATTTCTCCATTTTCAAGATCAGTCTTAAATCGCTGCTCCATTTTTGAACAAGTTTCATACTCAAAATACTCAGCTATTCCATTATTACAACTTATGCTCTTATAATTATCTCTTGCTAAATGTAAATTGAAAAGTAAGGAGATACTAAAAGCAGTAATTGCAAAATATGTTAAAATTGAAGGTTTCTTGAATATGATTAATACAAGGTAAATCGTGAAGAAAAAAGCTCCAATATAAAAGAAGAATGCAGCATAATCTAAATCTCTAATTTCACTAGCGAAAGGGTCTTTGTATTCCCAATTAACTAGAAGTAGAAAAGCATTAACGAGGAATAATGTTAAAGCTATATGTTTAATTTTTAAAGACATTTGAGTACTTACTTATTATGAGTATTTAATTATATAATCCGCTTAATTTATCTGCTATTCTTTGAAAGAATTAATAATTTGTAACCTCTATTTTAAAAAGCATCAATTTACCACTTTATCCAATCTAACCCATTATCGATTAATGTTCTTCACTAGTATTATAAAACTTGCATTTCCTACTCGTTTTCTAAAACACAAAAAGCTATACGTACGATACGTATAGCTTTTTGTGTTTTAATTTTTTATATAAGTGCTCCCATATAGCACCCTTCTACGACAAGCTGTAGCGGGAGTTCTACTATGGAGTCATTACCCCTTTTTAAGCACCTTAATTACATTTACCAGTCCTCTACTATCCATTATTTTCAAAAAGTACATCCCCGATATATATGAAGACATATCTACAGCAACAGTATTGTTGTCTTTGGCTTGAACATATGTAGGCTGTAGTAACGATCTTCCCAAACTGTCATATAATCTTATATCTGCATCTGATATATCAAGATTCTTATTTGTTGTAATATGTACAACATCTGTAACTGGATTTGGGCTGGCGACAATCTGAAAATCGCTAGAAAAACCTTGAACTCCTAGTGTAATTTCATCTATTTTTCGGATGTTACCTACTCCGCTAAACTCAGAGATAAACAATGCATCTTCTGCCTCATTATAGATAATGCCATTGGGCGTATTAAATGTTGCTTCAGGTAATGTTCCATCTTGATTCCCTTGATCACTTCCTGCAAATACAAAGAAATCATCTTCTCCATCTGGATTCACCGAATAAATTTGATGTCCTCCAAAGTTAGTCCCGTAAATTCTACCATTTACATACACAATAAACCCTAAAGCATCATTACCTCCCGAAGCTCCTCCATCAGGTATGGTTGCTACAAAAACAGCATCATCGCCTACCAACTTATAAATCTCTCTCCCTGTAAAATTCCCTACATATAATGATCCATCTTCATCATACGTCAGCCCTACAGGTGCATTAAGTGGTGCTCCTTGGTATATTTTTGTAATAGTGCCGTCTGCATCAAGTCTATTTACACTATTATTGGATACGTTTGTAAAAATCATAGCATCTCCTTCAAACGCTCTTGTGAGGCCTGAAGGCAATCCATTTACAGTAAATGATTCGAGTAAATTCCCATCAGGATCATACTTATTAATACGACTAGCGCTATACTCTGAAAGAAATAAATTTCCGTCATCATCAAATTCCAATCCATTGGGGTTTTCAAGGCCAGTAATAAAAGGGCTCGCTATACCTTCTGGTGTTATTTTATAAACTGTAGTACCAATAAAATTAGAGCCATACAGATTTCCGTCTGCATCAAAGACCATTGAGTCATCTACATCTACTGAGGAGTCATCAAAATACGTTGTTACATTTTGAGCAAAAAGGCAGTTTCCAAAAAGAAATAAAAGTACATATTTAAACATATTGTTTTGAATTTATGATAAGGTTACTATTCTGTTTCCTAGCAAGAGGATTTGTATTTTACATACACACATCCTTTCTTCTTCAAAACTATCTTATCATTAGAAAAATAAAAAAAAGAGTTTCTTCCAATTTATAAATTGGAAGAAATATCATCAAAGTGATCTTATACAAGTTCGATTTTTCTCTTGATATAATAAGAAGGGGTCAACCCAGTATATTTCTTAAACGCTTTATAGAAAGCAGAGTTAGAACTAAAACCAGATTTATCTGCAATATGCTCGATGGTGAGGTTTCTATAAGCCGAATCTGACTCAAGACATTTTAAGGTATAAGAAATACGAAGTTCGTTTAAAAAATTTGCAAACGATTTTCCATGTGATTCATTAATTAATTTAGAAAGATATGACGTATTCGTATCCATCAATTTTGCCATATTTGATAAGGACATACCTTTATCTAAATAAAAGTTTTTAGAAATTAATAACGTTATGTTGTCAAGTAATTCTTGTTTTTTATCAGCTTGTATCGTTGTCGTTTCTTTCTCCCTTTTCCATTCTGTACTATTGACCGAAGTATGTATTTCAAGGGTTTTAAGCTTTTTAGCAAGTTGGACATTTTTTTGATAGAGCAGTTCATCTTGTTTTTTCTGGCGCATATATAATCGCCATACGAATACCATTAATATCGTAACAACTAGTAATGATATTGTTATTAATGTAAGACGGTTTTTCTGTTCTTTTATAATCTCTTTATGATACGTATCTTTTCCACTTAAAACTTCTATCTCTAATTGTTTTTTATCAGATTCATAACGCTCTGTTATTTCAAATACTTCTTGTTGCATACGTAATGCATCTAGAGAGTCTTTAAGATGCAGGTAGATCTCATTCTCTTTTATAGCTTTTTGATAATGTCCAAGTTTCGCATATACATCACTTAAATTTTTATGAACTATTGCTCGATCTATTTCTATATTTTTTGCTTTTAATGCTTTTTTAAAAAAAGGTATAGCCTTTTCATACTTTTTAGAGACCATATATCCTTCGCCCATCACATTATTGAGTCCGTCTATATGACAATCCATATTATCACGTAATCCTTGTTGCGCATAATACACTGTACTATCTCCATTTTTAAGTTTAAGATGGTACTCACTGAGTGCTAAATAATATGTAGGGATATATAATTGCAAACTATTTTCTTGAGCAATTTTCAACGCATCCTTAGTTCTAGCAATAGCCTTATCTATTTGCTCATTTTGAATATAAACACTCGCTTTATAGTAGGTAATCGCACTTTTACACTCAGGGTCGTTACAATAAACTATAGCTTTGTTATACATTGTAATTGATGTCTCAAAGTTACCTAGCAACTCATGTATGTAGGCTATATTTATATAGCTATCTACAAACATCAAACTATCTTCTTTCTTTAAACTTTTATAAGAACT
>CAKZKZ010001000.1 GCA_937124495.1 uncultured Dokdonia sp.
AGAAGGGCGTGCAGATCTTTTTGGTCTGTATGAGTTGATGGATCCTAAGCTTCAAGAGATTGGACTGGTAGAAGATTGGGAGAAAACAGGAATGGCTGCGTATGATGGATATATCCGTAACGGACTTATAACACAACTTATTCGTCTAGAGTTAGGAGATGATGTAGAAGAAGCGCACATGGTGAATCGCCAGTGGGTAAGTGCATGGGCTTTTGAACGAGGGCAAAAAGAAAATGTGATTGAAAAAGTAACACGTGATGGAAAGACGTTTTATAATATCAATGATTATACAAAACTGAGAGCAATCTTTGGAGAGTTATTACGTGAGACACAACGTATCACATCAGAAGGAGATTATGAAGCTGGAAAAGCACTTGTAGAAGATTACGGTGTGAAAGTAGATCAAGCGATTCATAAAGAAGTACTAGATCGTAACAGTCAGTTTAAAAGTGCTGCTTATAGTGGTTTTGTAAATCCAGTCATTGTTCCTACTATGGGCGATGGAGCGATTACAGGCTTTACTGTAGAACAGCCTACCACTTTTGAAGCGCAAATGTTAGAATATGCTAAGACCTATGGGTTTTTGAAGTAGTCTAAAAAATAGATACATAAAAAAATGCTGTCCCATTTGGACAGCATTTTTTGTTTTATAGAAGTACTGACTACTTACTCAGCAAATTCTCCATTTTCTGGTTTTGCAAAGAAAGAAGCATCTAATTTCTTTGAAGAAGCAGTAGCATTGATAAATGTACGCTCTGCCGCCATTTCTGTAGGAACACCGTCTTCTACTTTATACCATTGTAGAGCAGTAGGTAATTGAACGCCATTAATTGCGGTCCATTGATCGTATTTGATATAGCTAAAACGATCACTCTTTTCGTTTTTTCCGTAGGTTACAGTATACGCTAGCCATTCCATTTGATGGGTGGTAGGATTGCTATAGACGATATATTCATCATCTGGAGCATCTCCTACACCTGCACCAAAAGAGATTTTGGTTCCAGGATATGCTACCCCTTCAAAGTCTAATGCAGGGACATCACTATACGTAATACCATCATCCCCTAAAACAAAAGGCATGGCATAAAAGTAAAACATAAGGTTGTGATAAAAACGAGCACGTTGTGGTTGGTAGTATGTAGAGTCTTGAGCAAGCCATACTTTCTCACCATCAAATCCTAACGTAAATTTATCCGTTTTAATTTTTACTTTACGTGATTTTAAATCTACGATATGTACTTCATTACCGCTTTCTTTTTTTAAGGTAAACGATAGATTATTCATGGTATTCCAAGTATCAATACCGCCGTGTGCCTTAAATACAGAAGCAATGCTTGCTGGATATTCTTTCTCAGGAGTCTTTGCAACTTCAGGAGTAGGTGTTGTTGTCGTAGTTTGTTGTGTAGTCTCTTTACAGCTTAAAGCGAAAATAGCTACAACAAGGAAGAACATAATTTTTTTCATGAGATCGTTAGTTTTTAATAAATTGAATAGGTTGTCTATTGTCGATGCTCATAAAATACATACCCTTGGTTAATGCTTCTACATCAATTGTATACAGGTTAGTTTGATCATTTATAAAAGATCTTACTGTACGCCCTAAGGTATCATATATGATAATCGTAGCGTCTAAGTCGATATTTTCGACAGTCATTACAGAATTAGCGGGATTTGGGTATATTTTTACCATGGGTAAGGTTTCTTCTTGTACACTTAAGTTAGGATCTGCAAAAATATCAAAAGGAACAATCGTTACACATTCTTCCTGAGGTGCGTTTTGAAAACGAACATAAATCGTTTGTGGATTTGTGACGTTAGTATAGTTTTCAGGGGTTGCAATAGGATTAGAAGCTGTTTCTGCATCCTGTAATGTTTCATAATAGGTAATATCCAGAACAAATGGATCATTGGTGAATTGTGGAATGATATCCGTAAGGTCAAATACTTCAAATCCATCATCATCAAAATCTCCTATGACAAGTGGAGTAGGAGTTGTGGTATCTGGCTCAAAAGCTAATCGTACTTCAATAGTAAATGTCGTTATCTGACTACCCCCATTGCCTTGGACACGTACAAAAACCAGTTGCGGATTGACAATGTTTTCATAACTCTCTTGCCTCATGCAGGTCCTCATGGATTACCAAGAGATCGATTTGATACACGTGTTGAT
>CAKZKZ010001001.1 GCA_937124495.1 uncultured Dokdonia sp.
CCTACAGGTACACTTCCTGTAAAAAAAATATAATCCCAGCGTTGTGCTAATAATTCTTGAGAAACTGAAACACCTCCTTCTATTACTGAAACGTGGTTTTTGTCAAAAACAGTTGCTACAATTTCTCTAGTTATTTTACTGGTATGTGGTGTTAATTCAGAGGGTTTTAGTATTACTGTATTTCCAGCAGCTATAGCTCCTAAAAGTGGTGCAAATGCCAATTGATACGGATAGTTCCAAGGAGCGATAATTAAAGTATTTCCGTAAGGCTCTTTGTGTATTTTGGCTGTGGATGGAAAGTTTAAAAGAGATGGTAAAACACGTTTAGGTTTAGCCCAAGCGTGTATGTTTTTTATAACCATTTTTAATTCGGCTAGTACAATTGAGGTTTCTGTCATTACGGCTTCATATTCTGATTTTTTAAAATCATTATGCAATGCCTTTATGATATCGTTTTCTCTTTTTATAAGTTCTTTTTGAAGTTTTTTTAAAGCGTTTTTTCTAAAAGAAATATCTTTGGTTTGTTGGTTGGCGAAAAAGTTTTTTTGAGCTTGTAATAGTTCAGGAATATTCATGCTTTAAATTTCCCTAAAGATACAAAATTGACTGAATTTTTTAACGTAGTTGTAATGTTATAAACAAGCGTCCCAAATGGATTCTTGTGGAGTCGGAGCATTTATTTTTATCAATTCTTTGCTCACAGGATGGGTAAATTCTATTTTACGAGCATGTAAGTGAATACTGCCATCTTTGTTGCTTCTTTTTGCACCATATTTTAAATCCCCTTTTATAGTTGCTCCAATGTTTGATAATTGCACTCGAATTTGGTGATGGCGCCCGGTTTCTAAGTCGATTTCTAATAAAGAATAATTGTCTAGTTTTTTAAGAACTTGATAATGGAGAATGGCTTTTTTGCTGCCATCAATTTCTTTTGAGTAGGCGGTTGATTTATTGTTTTTCGGATTCTTTTTTAAGAAATTAATTAAAGTATCTGAAGTTTTTTTTGGTGGGTTTTTTACAACAGCCCAATATGTTTTTTTAATTGTTTTTTCACGAAGCATTTTGTTTAAGCGCTCTAAGGCTTTTGAAGTACGTGCGTAAATTACTATGCCCGAAGTTGGTCTGTCTAAGCGGTGAACAGTGCCTAAATAAACAGCTCCAGGTTTATTGTATTTTTCTTTAATGTATTCTTTAACAACATCAGAGAGTGGTTTGTCTCCAGTTTTATCACCTTGAACAATATCACCTGCTCTTTTGTTAACAACAATTATATGGTTGTCTTCATGTAAAACTTGTAAGTTTTTTTTGGTAGAATACATACTGTAAAATATTTTCGAGTTATATCGAAAAATTATTCAAAATCTTTAGCTACATCTTGATTTACTCCATCAATAAAATTTAAAAATTCATCACGTCCTAATCCATTAGAGGAAGAGGTGATAAATGACATTGGAAGTGTTTCCCAATGTTGTAATAATTTCTTTTTGTAAGAAGTAATTTGTTTATTTAATTTAGAGCTTCCTAGCTTGTCTGCTTTGGTAAAAACAATACAAAAAGGAATTTGATTTTCGCCTAAAAACTGCATAAATTCTAGGTCTATTTTTTGAGGATCATGACGAGAGTCAATCAAAACAAAAGTACATACCAATTGTTCGCGTTCTTTGAAATAATTCTCGATAAAAAACTGAAAAATGGTTCTTTTCTTTTTTGAAACTTGTGCGTAACCATATCCAGGTAAATCTACCAAAAACCACTCTTCATTTATTTTAAAGTGATTAATAAGTTGTGTTTTACCGGGTTTTCCAGAAATCTTTGCTAAATCTTTACGTGCCATCAGCATATTGATTAGCGAAGATTTACCTACATTAGAGCGACCTATAAAAGCATATTCAGGGATCCTGTCTTTAGGTGCTTTCGTAACATTACTGTTACTCATCACAAAATCAGCAGATTTTATTTTCATAAATAAGATGTTAAGCTATTTGTGCTGTTATATATTTCGTTTAGAAAACCAGTTTTCTAAAATTGTATTAAATTCTTTTGGTGTTTCCATCATAGCGGCATGTCCACATTTATCGATCCAAAATAAGTCAGAGTCGGGTAATAGTTTGTGAAAATCATCAGCTACCTCAGGAGGTGTTACACCATCTTGTTTTCCCCAAATAAGACATGTTGGTTGGTGCATATTTGGTAGGTCGTTAGCCATGTTGTGGCGTATAGCACTTTTTGCAATTGATAAGGTTTTTAATGCTTTAACTCTGTCATTTACAATGCTGTAAATATCATCGACAAGTTCTTTTGTTGCAATTTTAGGGTCGTAAAACACCTCTTGTGCTTTTGTTTCAATGTATTCGTAATTACCTCTTTTAGGGTAACTATCGCCCATTGATTTTTCATACAACCCTGAGCTTCCTGTTAAAACCAAAGCGCCTACATCTTCGGGGTAGTGTTTTGTGTAATATAATGCGATATGTCCACCTAAAGAATTTCCTAAAAGAACTACGTCTTTTAGTTCTTTGTATGCAATAAAATCATGTAAAAAACTTGCTAAATTTTTAACATTTGTTTTTAGTAAAGGGAGTGTGTATAAAGGTAGTTCAGGAATTAAAACGTGGTAACCTTTTTTTGAGAAATGTTTAAAAGTTTCATCAAAATTACTAAGAGCACCCATTAAACCGTGTAACACGATTAATGCTCTTCCTTCTCCTGCCTCTGCATATGTAAAATTGCCTTCTTTCTTTAAAAAATTAGTCATTAATGTATGGGATTTGACGTAACGACAAATGTAGCCTTTTTTTGTTAAATGGTCATTTTTATTATTCGTGTACTGTTGTCGTTGTTAAATATACTTGTTATCAGTTTTTTAGCTATAATTTTAAAACTTATCAACAATGTGGTAAAATGTGGTAAAATGTGGTAAATATTTTTTATTTTTGATGCAAACTACGAGTGTTTAACGTGATAAATTTAATTGGAACATACGAATGTAAGGCAGATGCTAAAGGGAGGGTGATGATGTCATCTGTCTTTAAGAAGCAGTTGTCGTCAGTATTGCAAGATGGTTTTGTTGTTAAGCGTTCTGTTTTTCATCCGTGTTTAGAGTTGTATCCGATGCAGGAGTGGAACTTGATGATGGCTAAGGTTAATAAGTTAAATCGGTTTGTAAAAAAGAATAATGATTTTATTAGGCGGTTTACTGCGGGTGTAAAAATGGTTGATGTAGATGCGTCGGGTAGGGTTTTAATTCCAAAAGATTTGTGTCAGTTTGCGGGTATTGAAAAGCACGTGGTGTTTTCATCTGTGGGGGCGATTATTGAAATTTGGGATAAAGAGAAGTATGAAAAAGTAATTGATGATACTGTTGTTGATTTTGCTGATTTGGCGGAAGAGGTGATGGGTAATACAGATATAGATGAGTTAAGTACATTTGATTCTTTATTAGAAGAAACTTATATAAGTAGTATATTCAAAGATAAAAAAGTAAAAATAGTAGATGTTAGTAAAAGAGTAAAGGGAGATATTATAATAAAAACTGATAAATCTGGATTTTTTGATAAATCATCATTTAATGAAGATATTGATTTTACAAATATAGGAAATTTAGTTACTAAGGAATT
>CAKZKZ010001002.1 GCA_937124495.1 uncultured Dokdonia sp.
AAAAGAAATTCAGAAAGTGGCTCAAAAGTTTCTGGATGAAAACTACTTCTTAGCGATTCTCATGCCAGAAGAAAAATAATTTTACTTAATATCTAATCAAAAAAGGCTTCCTATAGTAGGAAGCCTTTTTTGATTGTTTAAAATTTATAGCATCTAACAAACGATTAGTATTTCAAAGAAGAATAGCAAACCTTATAATTAAGACTTGCTATTTATATAATCTATTGATATTCTAATTATAAAAGTAACAGCTTGACCTATTACCTTATTTATTAGTAATACTTATTTTACGCGCTTTTGTAAGCCCTTCTTCAGTCACAAATGTTACTATATATACACCCGTACTTAAGTTACTAGTAGGGAACGTATATATGCCTTTGTTACCTATATATTGACTTAAAAAGATTTGTTTCCCAGTAATATCAAATAAAGTGATATTTGCTAATGCGATATTATTCGGATTTCTTATCTCTAACTGATTTGTTGTATTATTTTGAAAAATTATAAATGATTCCAATATACTTTCTTCAAGTAAAACGTCCTCTACATCTAAAGTCTCATTATCATCTTCCCATTCAGTTTCTTCTCCAGAATTCTCATCCTCCTCTTCAGTTTCTTCTATTTCTCTTGTAAAGCGGATTTCAAACCTCTTTGGATAATTTCCCACAGGAAGATTAATTAAAATGCTTTCATTTTGAATATCGTAAAATACTTCGGTAAGTGTATCAAATAAGAAAATACCTTCGTAATTAAAATCAATAATGTCTTTAGCTCTAAATCTAAACTCAGAAGGCGTTTCTGCTTTAATTACTAATTGTAATGCTTGATACTCATCATCAGGAACTGCATTAATTAAAAATTGATCTTTTTCGTTAATAGAAAATGTAATATCTGTTTCTGTAGAACCAGCACTTTTTCCATCCATTGCAATATCATACCCTCTAGTTGCATGATCAAGGATTCCTACCCCAAGTTCACGACCATAAGTGTCATTGATATTAACTCCTATTTTGAATTGTGTGAATGTTGGAAAGTTATTAATGTCTTCATAATAAGTACCAACACCTATTGCTTCTACAACGTCATTATCTGAGGTTTCTTCATTTGTTCTAAAATCAGAGTTATTACCTTCTTTTACAAATATTCTCATATCATTTGTAAATGTAAAAGTATCTGTAGTTTGTAGAGCAGATCCTGTTACCATGAAACCCTGTCCAATAGGAGAGAATCTCCTGTCATAATCAGCTCCAACTATACCCGTTTCAGAACCCACAATAGGATTACCTGCCTCATCATACATTAGATATTTAGCAGCTACATACATCCCATCTGATTCTAATAGACCCATAGGAGAATACATGCCATAACCAGCTTGATACTCTTCTGTAAAGTGTGTTTGTGCTGTAGGGTCACTATCCCAAAAATAAGCTATTCCTTCTGTTATATCTGTTCCTGTAAAACTAACAGTGTTTCCGTTAGGTAATGTCTCAGTGGTGAAGGTGCCAGAATTTGAATTAAGTAATAAGAAATAGTTTAAATCTAAAGCTGATGGATATGGATTTCCTGTTATTGTTTGAGTATTAGGTAATACTGTTGCTGTAATAGTTCCATTGTTAGGCCTTCCCTTAAAGTCAATACGTTGTCCAAGACCATCACCGAGAACACCTAAATTATTTGCAACACCATCACCAGCATCAGTAGCATCAGCCCCATTAACTCCTTTCATAGTAAATCCAAGTCCAGCAGGTAATGATCCTGTATTTTGAACAGCAATAAAGTCTGCAGTAGAATTTCCTGCTTCATAACCGTAAATCCAAAAAGCAGCAATATTTAATTGACCAGAGTTAGGGCCTGAAGTTCCATTATACCCTATAGCAAATGATGCAGGGTTACTATTAATTTCGATACCAGCTCCACCAATAGTTGGCACATAGAAAACCTTTTGCGGCACCGTAAGGCCACTAACAATACTTGGATCTCTAAAAGCAAATATACCATTACCACCAGATCTCACAGATCCGTCGTTATTCACAGCAACACCTACAGGAGATGCCCATAAATTATAATCCCATTGATTTGTAGTTCCTTCTTGATATATTGAGACATCTCCAGTTCCTTTATTAAGTTGATCTGCACCATTACCCTGAAGTAATTGGGCTCCATTTCTTAAAGCAATGTTGGGTACTTTACGTTGTGTTACAATTGAAGCAGTAGCATTTGATTCTAATTCTACGTCTTGTTCTACATAAACAAAGGTGTCATTGACGTAAATGAATGAAACATCAGTAGGTGAAGGGGCTACATATAATTGCGCATTTGCTGTAACACATATAGTAATCAATATTAGAATTAATAAGTTCTTCTTTATGTTCATATTTTAAAATTTGAATAAAAATTCTATTAAATCTACTTTTTCAGAAAGTTTTAATTTCTTTTTAATTCGATAACGTGCTGCTTCTACAGATCGCGGTTCAATATTCATGAGTTCTGCTAGTTCTTTAGTTGGTACATGAAGTTTTATGAAAATACAATGTCGTAATTCAGTTCTTGATAATGTAGGGTAAGATTCTTTCAATCTCGTAAGGTAATTGGCATTTACAATATTAAACTCCGTTTCCATAGTAACCCAATCCTGTTCTTTATCTCCTATATAATTAATACTTTGTATAATTTTTTTTAACTCTTTAGATGTTATTTCTTTATCTCCAATAAGATTCATTAGGTCATTTCGAATTTGCTCAAAATGTTGATTAACTCTAAGACTATTAAATAAGTAATTTAATTTTTCTTCCCGATTCTTATTGATCATCTCTTTTAAATCTGACACTCTTTGTCTTTGTAATATTCGATATTTATACCACAATAGAAATCCAGCTATAATTAATAATATTGAAATAATAAGAAATATCTTATTGTAGTGATTCACTTGTTCTAAGAAGGTGTATTTTGATTCTAGATTATTTAGCTTTTCCTGAAACGTCATCTCTTCTAGTTTAGATTCTAAGAGATCGGTTTCTTCATCTATAAACCTTAAAAGTTGTGGTACTGCTTCGAGGCTATTGTGTTCAATAAATTCTAAGTCAAATGAACAACTTGCACTTTCTTTTCCCCAAGTATATAAAGTAACTCCTATCGTATTCATGCCATCACGAAAATCTTCGGGAGGGAATACTTTAATAATGAAAGTTTCGCCTTCTTCACTATGAACAGGTTCTAGGGCTATTACATTTTCTGGTAAAATATCGTCTGACACGTTTGATCTCCAAAATTCATGACCATTTATATAAACAATAGCTCCATCATCTCTTTTTAAACGAATTTCATAGGCAAGTTTATTAAATGGATTATCAATAAAAACAGTTTTTGAAAAATGACTCACTATAGGACCGTCTTTAGTCTCTAAAGAACAATCAATGGGAGTACCTATCATTTTATTGTCACCAAATGGAGTTTTCCCTTCTAACCAAGTGCCATCTGAGATTTCATGTTTTGCCCAATCTTCATGAGAAGGGTGTTCATTAGGAAAATAGCGCCATAAATCACCAGATTTAATAATAGTATCTTGAGAATAGGTATATATAGATTGAAATAATATACATATTATTATGAAGGAAGAGTATTTCATAAGAAATGGGGTTTTGATATATGTTTAGGGGTGAATTTTTAAAGTAACTTTCAAAAATACTCATTTTAATATTTTACTTATTAACACCATGTCGGCTGATCCTAACACCTTAGTTTAGTTTAGATTATAATACACAAACCTACAAATTAGTTCAAAATGTATTATCTACCCTAAGATAGTCAGGAACAGTTTCAACCGACTATGGTTTCAGTAGCTTACTTAAAACTCTCTTTTTAATAGAAGCCAGATCATCTTCTGATATAGCCAACTCAATCAATTCCCAAGTTTGATCGTATTAAAAGTTTTATTAACCATAAAATCTACTGAACTTTAGTTATTGTTATTCTAGATGAGCCTTCATTAGCAAATGTTATTGTTCCAGAACCAATAGGAGTCATTCTTATACTTAATATATCACCAGCAGTAAGATTAAATGTTTCATATAAGTGAATAGAAGAATTTTGATGACCTGCATTAGTATTGATATGCCCAGATGTTCCAACTGCACCTATTGGAACTCCGTTTATCTCAATTCGCGCTTGTGGTTCAGCTCCATTAATCATTGATTTAAGATGTGCACTGAAATCTACTTCATAACGACCATTTTTAATTACTTGAATCTTTGTGTTAGAAATAAAAATATAGAGTTGAGGATCTTCATTAACAACAAGATTTCCGAAGATGGGCAATTCAATATTAGCATTTATATTTGTAATAATATCAGTGTTGTCATAAGCTACCCTTTCATATATAACTTCATCATCAAAAAGACGTTCCCAAATAGTACCATTCCAGTAATAATAACCAGGAGAGAGCGTTGAATTTGAACTTTGATTATAAATTAAGAGACTAACGGCAGGATTTGGGATAGTAATAACATCAGTATTACTGATTAATGTGATTCGAGGGATTAATACTCCATGATCTTGTGATACAATTCTTAAGGCAGCAGAAGGCTCTATAACTGTTGAATTAATAACTACCTGAGCATTACTTGTAGTATACACACATACAAATAGAGAAATAGTAATTACATAAAAAAACTTTGATATAATCATATATAGATTAATGAAATTATTTAAGACGTGTGATAGTGATAGTTGAACTTCCAGGACTTGAGAGGTATACAGCTCCAGTAGTATTTGTATCTCGAGTTACAAAAACTGATAAAATATCATTTGTTGATAGTGTTAGTATTGTTGAAAAAGATGCATTAGCATTTTGATTGTTAGCTTGCCCAAAATTTGGACCATTTATAAAACCAGATGCGGCAACAGGTCCAACAGACACACCATTAACTTGTCATTGTGCTTTTAATGCATAGTCAGCTTCATCCACAGTATAAAATAAACTACACTCAATACGGAAAGTGCCTGCTTCTTGTACTGTGAGTTCATGAGTATTTGTATTTACAGAAAATAATGAGGTATTATCATTCCATTCTAGTACTCCAAATATTGGAGCATTAACTCCTCCAAGTTGATAAAGATCAGTACGATTTCCCAAACTACCGCCGATATGATTCGTATTTGAATAACGAATGGTTTGAACCTCATCTACTATAAAAGGGACCCAACGCATCCCATTCCAATAACGATAACCCATTGTGATGTCATTTACATTAGTAGTATTAAAAACTAAAAGGGAAGTTTCGGGATTACTAATAGTAATTACATCTGTTGAATTAACAAGTGGTATTTGTGGGAACAATATTCCTTGATTAGTAACATCAATGTCAAGCATAGCTGATGGGTTAGGAAATGCAGTAGCAATTCCAACTTGAGCGCTTAATGTTGTGATAGAAATACTTGATATAAGAAAAACAATTATTAATGTATTGGTTAAGATTTTCACAGGCTTCTAATTCTTGTAATAGTTATGTTTGAAGTTCTGTCGCTAGCAAATTCACATTCTGCTTCACTTGATGAACTTTGATCCTCAGCTTGAGATGTAACTCTTATTTTATCTCCAGCATGAAGCTCAAATGTATCAATAAGAACAGCACCATCTGTATTGTGGGTGCTTTCTTCATCTTCGATAACCCCAGTAATAGTAATAGCTCCAGTTGGGATTCCGTTTACATATACTTGGTGTAAAGCTGCCATAAATTCATTTTCATCATCTTCGCTATTTGTTAGATAAGTATGCATTACAATTCGATACTTGCCAGACTCCTTAACTTCAAGTTCTGTATTATTATTCCGAACAAAAATCATTGGATCGTCATTCCATACCGTTTCAGTAAAAATTTCAAGATCGGTTGGAGAACCACAATAGTTGTCATCATCATTATCATAATTTTGAAACTTTGCAGAAAGAGTGTTTGTACTATTGTTAAGACGTACCCATTTAGGAATTGTAGCATTCCAGTAATAAAATCCAGGAGTGACATCAACTGTTGAATTTGTATTATAAACCAACAAACTATGAGCAGGGTTTGTTACAGTAACAATATCTGTTTCTGATAACAAGTTTACACGAGGTAAAAGGACTCCTTTGTTACTAGCTGAGATATCAAGTACTGTAGAAGGATTTGGTAATTCAGTTCCAATTCCAACTTGTCCCTTTGCTGATGCAATTGGGAAAAGCATTCCTAAAACCATCAAATAAATAGTAGTATGAAAGACTTTAGATACTTTTCTGATAGATTTTCTATGAGTAGGATGAGATGTTAAGGGGAAAAGTTGATTGTCAGCAATTTTAGATGTTTTAAAAGGGCTAAGTTTTATAGGGATATAATCATCTCTTCCCTCTCTTTTTTTATATCCACTTGTAAGATGAGTTGGGCGCATCAATGATATGTGAACATTTTTTTTTGAGAGGGATTTGAGATTTGAAAGTCTAGTCAATAGCTCTTCTGCTTCACTAATACTCTCATCGAAATGATTAATTGTTTTCTTATTAAATTCTGGAATTTCCATAGCTTCTAAACGCATAAGTTGAATTTGAGCTAATAGATTTCTTAGAATGTGATTACTTGCAAATAACATAGTCGAGTGAATTTCATTTTGTTCTTCAAGATGACGCCTTCTAAGATTGACAACATAATTAATCCCAAAACAAATTGTAATTATCGTAATCCATAAAAGTATTTCATCAAAATATGAGAAATGAATACCCCCTAAAATAGCTAAACTATGTCCTAATAAAATAACTACTAAACTCATAAATGAGTATAAATATTTGTGATAACAAGTGTAAATTATTTTGTGCATTGTATTCTTATTTAAATATCATTTATAACTATTCAACTAGAAAAGGAGAAGTAGTGTATAGCTTACAAATACATATGATTAAATATTAATAGCTGCAAGATACCGCTAGCTTATTTTAAGCTATATTTTTTTTACACTCAATACCTACTATATATAGTCTATAAAAGCATATTTTTTGACTATATATGAATATGTCTTTTTTTAACTGTGATTTTTCTGCTAATCTCAAGGAAATTACCAATTAGATTATTTCTTCTTTTTCTTAAAATTAAAAAATGAACAAAACCTTAAGGAAAGATATTTAACAAAGAACTTTCAATAAGAAGAAGGTCTTAAATGAACCGTTAATAAAGAGTTTGGCATCAATTCACATCAGTACAAGGTGAAAGAAACCTATCTAGTCGCTCGTAAGGAGGATGTAAAAACCAATCGTTTTTGACTTACTAATCTTCTGTCTTTAGATCAAGAAGATCGTGATCCTTCGCGTGTTTTAGACTATGAAAAAAGAGTAAATGATCTTACCGCAAAAGAAATTCAGAAAGTGGCTCAAAAGTTTCTGGATGAAAACTACTTCTTAGCGATTCTCATGCCAGAAGAAAAATGATTTTACTACAGATTTAAACAAAAAGGCTTCCTATTACAGGAAGCCTTTTTTGATTTCAAGCTCTTTTGAAATAATACTAAATGTATCTATTAATGGATATTTTGAGACATGTAAAGTTTAACTATATTGTAGAAAATATTTTTAAATATGAAAACATATATTGGTATTCTTTTGATCATCTGTAGCACTATGTCTATGACCGCACAAAATGCTTGTGTATATGGTAGTGAATCATACATAGAAGGAGCGCCTGGACAGCAGGCTCTTCAAAATGCTGTTAATACGATGGTAAAAAGACTATACATAAATACCCCTATTACTCTCACAACAACGGATGACGGATTACCGTCTGCCATTGTTAAAGATGGTAAGTATTTTATAAGCTATTCAAGTTCAATGTTGAATGCACTTTTAGATGAAGATCCTTCTTTATGGTTTCCTGTACTTGCACATCTGGCAGGGCATATAAGATCTGCAGATATTTCTCGTTCACCATTTTCTGATGCAGATGACACAGAAAAAGAACATCCTAGACTGGAGTTACTTGAAATAAGAGAGCGTTGGGCAGATAGGTATGCAGGTCTTGTGTTTTCTAAAGAACCAGGTATGTCTTTTGAGGAATCTTTACGATTATACAGGTTGTCTTTAAAACATCTTGGGGGTCATACAGAAATATGGTCTAACCAAGAACGCTTAGAGCATTTTACGCAAGGGTATAATGGAGATTATTAATTCAACCAAAATCTAAACAAAAAGGCTTTCTATTACAGAAAGCCTTTTTTGATTGGTTTAGAAACGTTAGAAAACCCTGTTAGTCTACAATTGGAGTCACGGTGTATCCAGCTTTACGCAACAGATTAATCACACCTTGGTCTCCCCCTAAATGACCAGCGCCAACTCCATAAAACACTTTTTGATTTTTAGATAACTCACCTATTTGACCCACCCAATTGATATTGCGGTTATCAAGAAGCTCCTTTTTAAATTCAGGATCTTCTTCAAAAGATTCGTTCATAATATCATAGAGTCCTTGAATATTTTCGCTTTTATATTGAGTGATCATATCTGCAAAAAGAGTTGTTGTTTTTTCTGTATCAGACACATATTCTACAATTTGATCTATCTGCTTTTCATACGATTGTGTTTCAAAAACACCTATTTGAAACGCTGGAGTTTCGAGTCCAAGAATTTCTTTTTGATCTGCTTTAGTTCGTTTAATAATTTCAGATTCATAACTCACCGTTTGCTTTCCCATCATTGCTATCGTAATCATAGAAGTTACTGCGAGAGGTTTAGAAGAGTTAAAAGCAGACATTCCAACACCTACATGTTCTTTAAGATAGATATCTAGAAGTTCATATTCTTTGTCATCCATATAAGCACTGAGTTTCTGATCATCTTCCAACATCACTAAGCTTTGCATACCACTCATTGTTTGTGCATCATCCATATCCAATTCTAAAACGGTTACTTCAGTATCTTTAATGGCCTTTTCTACTTTGTCTTTAAACACAAAATCCTCTTGTGGAATTAAATGAAAGGTTCCAAATATATAAGAAGGTTGTATTCCATTACCCTCTACTTTCCATAATAAGCTTGATTCTTCTTGAGCGATTAATGAGCATGTACTAAGTACAAGTGCAACAAATGCTTTTAATGTGTTTTTCATAACTGTTTCACTTTTTATCCTGAATATCTATGTATGATCTTATCAGTGTCTACTGCTATAAAAATGTTACAATAAATAATCTAAAAGCTTACTATCACTACAATGTCGGGTAAACGTCGGGTGAAATTCAAGATAAAAAGTGAAACAATTATCAAACCCTGTGTACTATTGTAGTGTGAAACTTCTTGTATATTGAGGCATGCATCGTACAAGGCAAATTAATTATGATGAAACAACCAGAATTAGGGCGTAAAATAGTAGAGCTACGCCAACAAAAGGGGCTTACTCAAGAAGAACTTGTAGCACAATGCAATATAAGTGTTCGAACGATACAACGCATAGAAGCAGGAGATGTATCTCCCAGAATATATACTATAAAAACAATCCTTTCTGCGCTTGATAGAGACTTGGATGATTTACAACAAAGCTCGTTTTTTGAAACAAAAGTAAAAGAAGTAATGCTCCTTGAGATAGATTCTAGTAAAGACATCTCCTTTTTATTTAAACAATTACATATAGGATGGATTGCTGGAATTTTAAGCATGATCTGTTTTGTCTTTCAGCTTATTGAAGACAGTTATTATATCACGGAAGGAGATTATTATTTTGGAGGTATGTTTTACATCACCTTAGGAATTATCTCTATTGTTTTGTTTGCTTTACACATGAGAGCTTTTGTGCTTATAGGAGAACTTTTTAAGAGCTATTTTCTAAAGGTTGTATCTATCCTTTTTATTGCAGTAAATACACTTATGATACTTTATGCGATTATCGATATGTATTATACATATCTACCAGAAGCTGCGTATGCGATTATCTTTTGTGTTTTTTATGGCTTGATGTATCTCTTTTTTGGATATGCCTTACTTAAATTAAAAGGGTTAGGACAACTCCCTAAAGCTGCAGGAATGATGCAACTTATCATTGGCGGTATGTTTTTAACTATTATCTTTTCTATTGTTGCGAGCCCTGCCAGTATTTTAGTACAAGGGCTTAATGTCGCTATTATTTTAAAAGTTATTGAAACAATTAAAGCACAGTTTTCTAATTAAAAACTGTTTGTAAAAAAGCACCACATTTATAGAAAAAAGAAGCCGAGGGAAAATAAATTCCCTCGGCTAGGTAATCATCAGCCTTCTCTCACTTAATTTTATCTCACTAAAATAAATTATGATATTACTTGATGATTTTACATGTGGTATTCTCGACTCTTACTGAGGGCTCCACTATTTTAAACATCGCTATAGTATCATCTTCACTCTTTCGGCTTTCTATAAACTTGCGTATATCTATCTGACAATTAACAAGCTGTTATACAGCAAAGATATGCCTTTAGTCGCATATATTGTATTAACAAACGTATATCTGCAAACATTAGTATTTCCTTAATAAGAATACTATATGTTTTGTTAAAAAATACATAGTATTCTCTTTTCTATGTAAAAACCCTTGTAAAGATATCTGATCAAAATATGTGAGAAATAATTAGATTATTATTTAACCACTTTTTTAGTAACCACTGTATCTCCAGCTTGGATTTTAACGAGATATACACCCTTACTCCACGTACTGGTATTTAGTGTTGTTTGTAACACTCCAGACTCAACAATGCCATTTGTTGTTTTTACTAACTCTCCAGAAGATGTATAGACCCACATGGTATATGTTTCGGCTTTTACTAATGTTCCTTTGATGGTGATCGTATCACTTTGTGGATTAGAAAATAGGTATATGGAGGTATCCGCTTTCGCGAAAGCGTTCACACTCAAACTCGCATTTTCAATAATGCGTAAATTAGCAGTAGCAAAATCAGATATATATATACGATCATTTGTATCATCTCCCAAAATACCATTTGGAAGGTTAAATGTCGCAGTATCAAGATTCCCATCTGCATTTCCTTGCGTACTTCCTGCAAATAAAAACACATCACCCGTTTCTGGATCTATCCTATAAATACGATGTTCGCCGAACTGTGTTGCGTATAAAAATCCTCCTTTTGACGTAAGAAATCCCAAAAAATTATTTTGGGCAGCACTTGCTGGTAACTGCGCAATTTCTGTAAGCGTATCATCTTCTTCTAGTCGAAAAATTTTACGATCATTAAAATTAGAAATATAAGTTTGGTCACCTATAAAGGCAATACCGGATGGTCCATTAAGAGGAGCGCCTTGTATCACAATCTCTGATTCAAGAGTCTCTGGGTCTATAACATTTAAGCTACTTTGGTCATAAGAAACCCATAAAACAGTATCATCTAATGCACTATACTTTACACCAGTAGGATTATTAAGCCCAGTTACTGTATCTAGTACATCTCCGTCGGTATTGTATATATGTATCGTTCCACCCCCTTTTTCACAGATATAAAGGGTATCATCATTTGTGACTCCTATCCCATTGGGATTTACAAAACCCGTAGCAAAAGTGGTTACATTTCCAGTAGAAAATTCATATTTAAATACTTCATTGCCGTTAAAGTTGGTGCAATACACATCTCCATTTGAGGTAATGCCAAACCCATCTAAAAAGGCTCCTTCGGTCACTGTTGTGACAGTTTGCGCATGTAGTACTATAGTTAATAATAGCATGCAAAGCGTAGTTATTGTTTTCATAAACTGTTCGTTTTTAAATTGATAAAATTCAAATTAAAAACCTATCTCGCACATCTGCGACAGTATGGGTACAGGGCGACATCTTTACGCTACTTTTTTACTTTTTATATACGCACTAGGTGTTTGTGAAGTCACATGTTTAAAGGCTTTATTAAACGTTGACTTTGAATTAAACCCTGCATCAAAAGCAATCGCTAATAAGGTTTGTTTAAGGTGTAACTCCCGATCAATACTTTCTAAAACCTCTTGTACACGATGCGCATTGATATAATCATAAAACGATTTTTGATATATCTGATTCAATAACCAAGAAAGATTATTGGGTGATGTATTTAATTTTTCGGCAAGTGTTTTAAGAGACAGGTCGGGTGTTTTATAAATTTCTTCTTCTTGAATAAAGAAGTTTAATCGTTTTTGTAATTGTTGTATTTCATCTGGTTTTAAACGTGCTTTTTCTTCTTTGACTTTAGGCAGTAAAGGCATTCTAAAAATTTCTGGTTGACGTAAACTATAATACCCAACTACATAAATAAACAAAGGAATAGAGACCCACATCACCTCATAATTGAGTATCATATTTATACTAGACAATCTAAAAACTCCACCTATAAAACTAATCAGCCATAATACTGTAAACAGTGCTACAGCTACTAATACATAGGTCACATATTGACGTATCACAAGCTCGTAAGAGACTTGATGCTCCATCACTTTTTTGTGTTTCTTAAATAGTTTAAAAGAAGCTATCGTATATATGAGAAAACTTAGAACCCCTACCAATTCTACAAAAAACCAAAAATAGCGCAGAAACTCTATCTCATTGAGAAAAGTAGTGATCTTCTCTGGAGCAATATACAGTCCGATTATGATAAGGATATGCATCATAGCGGGTAAATAATGCCAAGAAGAAAGCCTAAACACAGGTTTTTCTTGAAAAATAAGTCGTCGTATATAACAATAGATAAGAGGCCCAAAAAGAAAGATCGTCACATCTATAAAAACTCCTGCATGAATCACCCAAAACGCTTCTATTCTAAAAGCAATCACACGTCCAAAAAGCATCACTACTGCAATAGCTATGGTGAGGGATAGTATATCATTTGCAGCTTTATTACGATTATCTATAAAGCGTAATGTGATGGCCAGAAAAACTCCCTGACTCACGCCTAAAAACAGAATAATATCTAATAATGTAAATGACATGTTTAAATTAATTTAATTTTATAATATCAAAGGCAGCAGCTTTGACTACATCTTTTTTTGACATCCAATCTTCAAGTGATATCGTTACTGGATAGTCTGGAATCGTACCTCTTCCTATATTTTTAGTAGGATCTACCGCATTTATATATTTATTTAGAGGAACTGTAATCACAAACACTCCACCCATAGTTACTTCTGGCATCAATCCGCTTGTATTGCCTTGATATCCTCCAGCACTTTCTTCCCCTATTACTTTGGCTTTTTCATTATCAGACAGGATAGCAATAAAGTCTGCTGCAGAAGACATACAAAAACCATTAGTTAGTAGATACGTATTGCCTTTAAAGTTATGTTTTGCAGGTTTTTGAGGCTTGTAATACTTAAATTCTTTAGTTAACAAAGCACCTTTCCATAGATAGGTAGAATCCTTTTTTTCTGGCTTACTATAAAATATTTTCGCAGAGCCTTTGCTTACTTGATTTGCAATACTTTCTGTCACTTCTATACGATCCCAATATCTAAATTCTTCTTCAAAAAAGTAAGAAGCAAGTAAAGCTGCATTACTGTCGGTTCCTCCTGTATTATAACGTAAATCAATAATCAAATTTTCTGTTTCCCGCTCTTCTAACGTTTTAAAAACATCTTTTATAAAACCTTTAAAATTTTGCCCATTCTTTTTAATGAGTGATTTTGCAAAAGTTTGAATCTTTAAAACCCCAACATCATCTTTAATTTCAAACGAGAGTTGTTCTTTATGTATTGAAGCAAATTTTTCATAAGAAGGGAAAACTTCAGGAGTAATGCCTTTTATTTTATATTCTTGTACTGTATTTTCTGATGCAATTTTAACCGTAAACGTATCTGTCATTTCAATCATACTCTGATACCAAAATGGAAACCGAAGATTAAGTGCCAGTATCTTTTCTGTCACATTATACCCATCTGAAGGAATTGCTTTTACAAGTGTATTTATAATAGATGCAATCGGTTTTCCATTAATAAAAAGGAGTTCTCCTTTTATAGGAATAGATTCATTTTCAGAATGATTTTTTGTAATAAATACTTTTCTGTTTTCATCTATAAAAATTTCTAATGGGATAAATGTTTTTGTTTCTTCCATCGCCTTTTCATACGCTTCTGGAAGTACAATCCCTGTATGCAAACACCCAATTTGAGCAATCAATGGTTTTACTTTTCTATAAAAATCTAGGGTATTGAGTGAGTCAGTAACTGTTTGCAATGTAGAATCAATAATCACATCAAAACGCTCTTTTGGTGTATACCAATAAAACCCTGGATGTCCTGTTTGCATAACATCTAGTAAATTTCTAGTCCATAGTTTGACACTATCTTGATGAAATTTTTTATCAAAATCTACTGCTTTATTTTCTTGAGAAAAAACAGGTGTTATAAACACACTACAAAGTAAAAGAAAACATAATTTCATGTACATAACTGATCCTCTATTAAATTCCGTTGGGAAAAGTAAGTAATCATACATAACTAGCCTTTGTCCTTAACAAAACTATAAGTCCGTGTGGGTACAATCACACGACATATACTTTATACACTCCTGTCTGCCAATAGGTAGCTTTCGCGAAAGCGTACTATCTATCGTCTAATTTTTTAAAACTAGTGCACCTATTTTTAACCCAGATCATGTATTAGAAAATCTATTACACCATCTGGGTTTAGAATATTATTGTTTTGTAAATGCGAGTTGACCTACATGACTTCCATCACAATCATCGCCTGTAAAATCAATCAAAAAGGTTCCATTTGTATTGATGACTCCATCACCAGAAAAAGTTCCTTCACAAGCTACAATGGTATCTGTAAAAGAAAAAGAGGTAATGGTGTTACCATCAAGATTGATAACCATGGCCCCGTCATTTGCATTTGTACTACAACATGAACTATAGTTTGTCGTTGCAAAAAATTGAGCATCTATACGATTTGGATTAGATGCACTAACTACAAATCGTGCCGAGATTCCAAAATCGGTATACGTTATAGAAGGTGTTACAGAATTCCATGTTCCTTTGTAGTTTCCGGTAAATGTTTCTACAGGATCTTCTTCCATTTGTTCTGGCTCATTGCTATCATCGTCTGAGCTACAGCCACAAATACATAAGCATAGACATAGCATCCATGCATAAAGTGTTAGGTGTTTTTTCATTTTTAGTTGTTTAGCTTATTAATAGATCAACTGACTAAACAAATACCTTGGTTAAGGAATACTCTCTAAGAGCGTTAAAAGTACATTATTTTAAATTAAAAATGATAAAAAGCATAATAAATTGTGCTTTCTATTACTTTAGAATAGAGTATTTTTGACTTCAAAATTTCTGTCATGAAAAATATCTTTCTCTTAATTTCTTTATTTTTTATTATTTCCTGTGGCTCTGATGATGCTGTTGAACCAGAACAGGAAATGGAAGGAGTCATTATTCCTGATGACCAAGAAGAAGAAGAAGAAGAAGAACCAGATGATGAAAATACCACGGACTTTTCCATTCCTGATATTGTTGTGGTAGGTGAAAGTTTTGATGATAATCTAAGTCTTTTTATGATGCAATGGGATCAAGATTATTCAAATAGTACTGTTACAGATATAGAAGCTCAGATTAATATTTTAAATCCTTCTGTATTATCTAGTTCTGGAGAAAGTTTTTTTATAAAAGAACTTGGAAATAATAATCCTGATATTTTCAAGTATGATTTGAATAACACTATTCCAGAAGTATATTCGTATGACACTTATTTCTCAGATAATACAGACGACACTAGTGTCTCTATTAGAAATGCAAGAACAAATTATTTAAGTGGTTATTTCTTTGATGGTAACAGCCCTGGTTTTAGCGAATCTATTTATACGTATAATATAGCTACTGGTGTCTCAAAAACAGCATTACTAGAAAATATTGATTTTGGTCTGACTAAAATATTTAATTCTTACGTAGTATCGTTGGGCAGTGAATTTTCAAATTCACAGGAAACAATACTTCATATTTTTAGCCCTGAAACAGAGCAAGAAACGCTACTACCTTTTAATGAATATAGTACTGTTGTGTACAACAATTTAACGAATGAATTATTCTTATTCAAAGGCTCTGGTTTTATAACAGATTATGACATTTTTAATTTAGACAGTTTTGAAATCACGGGAAGTGCTAGTTTACAAGCTGCAATATTACTTTTTGGAGTATTTCCTGATGCTTATTTTTATCAAGATAAAATGTTTTATGGTGGTGTCGAGGCTTCTCCTGCGGGGGGGAATCAAACACCGGCTGTTTACGATTTTTCTTTGGGCGAAAAACTAGTATTCGATCCTTTTTTAATGTTAACTGCTATAAGTGACGCTGGTATTCCTATAGAAGCAATACTAAGTATGAATCTAGATTTAACAACAGAAACGATTGTTGTAGGGTTTCAAAAAGATGGAATTTACGGTCAGAACGAAGATAGTGGCGGTGTAGCATTTCTAACTTACGGCTATGAAATTAAGCGTATCATCGAAACAGGAAATGTACAGACTGAAAATGTCATATTAAAAGACTAATTATTATTAGCTGTTTTATCTTAGTTCACTTTTGCGAAAGCATATATAACTAACAAAACTAAAAATGATAAAAAGCATCTTCAAAATGTGTTAATGCTTCTTGTTTTGAGTTTTTGAGCACGCCTATAATATCAAAACGGACTTCTACATCAAGATCTTTTGAAATGACATACTCATGAGTCACTTTTACGATATTCTTGATTTTAGCTTGGGTGACAAAACTCTGCGGATCTCCAAAAACTTCTGAGTTTCGGGTTTTAACCTCAACCACAACGAGAACCCCTTTTTCTTTCTGACACACAATATCGATCTCTGCTTTATTGTAAAACCAATTGCGATCTAAGATGGTGTATCCTTGTTTTATAAGATACAAAGTTGCATACTCTTCTCCCCATTCACCTAGCTCGTTGTGTGTCATTTGAAATGTATTTTAATTTTCGCAGAGACGGAAACCTTTTTAGTTATTGTTCCTTCCTCATTTCAGGTTGATCCTTCACTTCAAGGGTAAAAATATCTGGTCTTGCATAATGACCTATCGTATCAAAGTCTAGTTTACTACGCGTGATTTCATGAAGATCAATAGTGGCTGTAAGTGCCCCTGCGGTATCAAAAAGGGGTCCTGCTAGTATTTGACCATTAGGCGCTACAATCACACTCCCGCCGCGACACATCATCTCTGGTTCGTCTACTGCAAGTGCTTGATGCTTTTCAGAATACATAGACTTCGTAAAAAACTGATTACACCCTAACACAAAGCAGCGTCCTTCTAGTGCAATATGTTGCATGGTTGCTGTCCAATTATCTCTTGCGTCTGCTGTAGGTGCAATATAAATTTCTACACCTTTTTGGTACATGGCGATACGTGCTTCTGGCATATAATTTTCCCAGCAAATAAGACCGCCGAGTTTTCCTATATCGGTATGAAACGTAACCAATCCTTCGCCTCCTGCTTCTCCCCAAATAATGCGTTCAAAACCTGTGGGTTTGATCTTGCGATGTACACCTAATAATCCTACTTTGGGAGAAATATATAGCATACTACAATACAACGTGCCATTAATCGCTTTACGCTCTGTCACTCCTAAAACGAGATACACATTATGCTCCTTAGCAAGTTGTTCCATACGAGGAAGATCATCACTCTCTAGATCAAAACTATGTTCATAATACTCGGCATAGAGATCTCTTCCTGCTTCGGTACGGCTTCCTACTTTGGTACCAAACATAAAGCCACGTGGATATCCTGGCACAAAGGACTCTGGGAATATAATAAGTTCGCTTCCTGTTGCTGCATGCTCTTTGGTGAGTCGCTCTACTTTTTGGAGTGTAGCTTCTTTATCAAAGAAAACAGGACTATCTTGTATAAGGGTTACTTTGACTTTCATAATTATTGAGTATCATAATAAGCACTTCGTAATGAATCTACTTTCTTTTTTAATTTCCACGGAGGTAATCCTACTGAAATACGTCGTTGATCAAGGTTTTTAAAATCTTTTATTTGAGAAGCGTCTGCATTATCATAGATCCCATACGTAAAGCTATCTCTTTCTGCCAAGTCTTTTCTATCGACAATAAAGCCTACATATCCTGGAGGCGCCATTCCTTTTCGAGTACTCTCCATTAATAATGGAGAAAAATAATCAGGCTCAAAAAAATGCATTAATAAAACCTTTATATCTGTACGTTCTCCCATGGTAGATTTTCCAATAAGTCCAGCATGCGGATACCCGTATGTTGCAAAAATTTCTTTAATACGTAACTTGTGGATACTGTCTACTCTTTCCATTTTGACATAATCTATAGGTCTTTGTCTCACAGTTTGATCCAGCCTATTCATGGTAATAATTTCTTCTCGGAGTGCTGTATTGATTCCTTCTTTAGACGCTGTAGCAAGCCGAGTTGCGTTTCTTTCTAGATAGTGCCATTCTTCGTACTCATGAAGAATGTTGTATGTATCATTATTTACAAAGGAGTCAAAAGACATTCCTTCTTTAAGCATTCGTTCTATGTAAGGAAATGCTGCTTGTGGTTTCCCTACTTTAATACATAGTTTAGCCATCATTTCTGGCTCTCTGATAAGTGACTGATTCAAAAGTCCGCAACGAGATTTGACTTTTTTTAATATATCGTATGCTTTCTGATAATCTTTTTCCCAGTACGCTAACTCAGCTTCATACACCTCTTGATAATAGTTTTCTATGTAATCGCAGGGTTCTTTTTCCTGACATCCTACACAAAACAATACGCATATCAATACAAGTCTATACATAGCTAAGTGTTGCTTTTTGATGGGTCACTTCCAGTTCAATCTCTGCACCCATAATAAGTGCGCGATTATCATCTACATGACCCGCTGGAAAATCAAAAGCTACGGGGTATTCGCATTCGCCTATCGCATCGATCACGATTTCTTGTGCTGTTTTTCCAAAAGGAATCCGGTTATCATGCATTTTGGTCATCCCACCCACAAGAAGCCCCGCAAGGTTGTCTAACATTTTATTACGTTTCAAGTTCATCACCATACGATCCACGTGATAGAGATATTCATCCAGATCTTCTATAAACAGTATTTTCCCTTCGGTATCTAGAGCAGAGTTACTTCCACACATAGAATAAAGCATGGATAGATTTCCACCGACCAACATTCCTCTGGCATTTCCTTGCTTGTTTAGTGTATGTGAGGTCTCATATTGAATGTGAGGTTGTTCTCCAAAGAGGGATTGTTTTAAAGACGCTTTCGCGAAAGCGGTATTATCTTTCACACTCACGGGCATTGTCCCATGAATGGTTTTGAATCCTATCTTATGTAAATGATTGTGAAATACCGTCACATCTGAATAGCCGACAATCCACTTAGGGTATTTTACAAACTTGTAAAAATCAAGCTGATCAATCATACGTACTGAACCATACCCACCTCGAGCGCACCATATGGCTTTTATCTCAGCATTATCTAGCATTTCTTGGAAATCTTGAGCGCGCTCAAAATCTGTCCCAGCATACTGATGATCTGAAGCGCCAATCGTTTTTCCTATTACAGGAACCAATCCCCAACTTTTAATCAGTTGGATCCCATCTTCGAGTTCTTCTAGCGAAATTTTACGTGCCGTAGCAACCAAACCTACTTTATCACCTTTTACTAATATTGGGGGAGTAACCATACTTTTGTTTTACTCGTATTATTTATTTTATTCGTCTCAATATACTAAACAATTAAACCTTTTTACTTTTCAGTAGTCAAAAGTTAGAAAATTATTTATTTATCCCGATTTACATACTTTTAGTATAACCAAACCTTCCTCATTATGGAAATTCTTACTTCTTACAATCTAACTTCCATTTCCTCTTATGTATTAAATAATACCAATTCTTGGAATTTTAAAAATAAAAAAGATTTAGTCTGGAGGACCTTAGATGTATTAACGTAAAGCAAACAATAGAAACAGGGTAATATATTTACCATATCTCATTTTATGGAAAATTATAGTAAATCAATTCTGATAAGATAACCTAGCATTCAATTGAATTATAATAATGACTATACAACAAATAGAAAAACTTGCTAAAAAAAATAAAGGAAAGACTACGCAAGATATATATAATACGTTAACGGGGCTTAAACTAATGAAGCTAGGAATAGTAGAATGTATTATATATGTTTCAAGTAATAAGCAATGCTCTTTCATAGAAGCAAAAGAGATGGTTTTAAACTCACCTGCATGGATTGACAAAAAAGAAGAATTTATAACAGAAGAACAAACCGCTGCATTCTTTAACGCTTCAAAAATTAACACGCAAAAAATAGAACATATTTATCCTTCAGATGGTACTAAAGATAGCACATCTATGTAAAATCAAATACCTTATCTATTTAAATAGAAAAATAAGACAATACTGATATATCCTTTCGTGTTGTAAAGACCTACAGCTAATCCTGAACAACTAGTTGTAAGATAAGTATACGTCATTTAAAATGGGTTGCATATGCGGTTGTAATGCTTTCGCGAAAATATATACTCTGCCTTTAAAAGAAGTAAATATGATGACAATGGGGATTTACAAACATCCAAATCGACTTTATCACCGTATATTAATCCAGAAGGTGTAACCATATTTTTGTTTTACTCGTCTCAATATAATAAACAATTAAACTTTTTCGTTTTTTAAAAGTCAAATGTTAACAAATTGTCTGTTAATTACCTTTTACCTCCTTTTAGTGTAACCAAACCCTACATATTATGGAGATTCTTACTTCTTGTAACCTTGCTTCCATTGTCCCTTATGAACCTAATGACACGAACCCTTGGGATATCCAAAAGGTAAAACATGTCTACAGAAGACTCAACTATGGCGCTACAGATGCAACACTAAACATTGGAATTCTAGGTACCTCTAGCGAGCTCATAGACACCCTTATTCAGGAAGCAATAGACACTCCTAATCCTCCACAACCCGAATGGGGATTTTGGAATATTAATAACTATACCGATTATGATGAGGAAAATAATGCTCAAATTAATGAGACGTATGCCCAAACTTCTTTAGAATTTATTAATGGAAATCTAAAAAATCGATTGGCTTTTTTCTGGTTTAACCATTTTGTGACGCAGATAGAAGTCTATTTTTACGCACCTTACTTATACCAATATTGGGACCTTATGCATACACATGCATTAGGAAATTTTAGAGATTTTGTAAGAGCCGTAGGATCCTCTTCTGCGATGTTATTTTTCTTAAACGGGTTTGAAAACACCAATAACAGTCCTAATGAAAATTATGCCCGTGCGCTTTACGACCTTTTTACATTCGGGCTTAACACCGGATACACACAAACCGATATAGAAGAACCTCCAAGAGCCCTCACTGGAT
>CAKZKZ010001003.1 GCA_937124495.1 uncultured Dokdonia sp.
AATATCATACCCCCCTATTGACTCTAGTTCAAATTCACCGCCACTCGGATCAAAATCTGACACACCTTGAAACGCACCTGTTATATAAACATTTCCAACATCATCTAAGGTTATCGCATAACCAACATCTCGATCGTCCGATCCTACATTCTTTGCCCATTCAAGGGATTGCGAATATGACTGGGAAATAGAAAACAAAAGAAATATGAGTGCTACTTTGTTCATTGGATAAGTTTTGGTTAAAAAATAGTAACATATATTTTTTTTATTTATTGCGCTTAGGTCAATATAAAATATAGGGTCACCCCTCTACTGAAATCGTCACTAAAAAAATTAAAATCTTTCTTATTTATTACAGTATAACCTAATAAAGAGAAGGAACGAATCTTTTTATTTTTAAACAAAAGGTTTTCATGCACTCCTAGATTCTTTAGCCAACTCCCCAAAATCAACAAATTCACTTTCTCCATGTCCAAAAGAGTTCGATAACGTACCCGTTATCTGCATGATATAAAAAACAGAAAGTCCAGAAACCTAATGATTTCTGGACTTTTCATTTTATCAGGACCTTAACTGGAAACCCAGCCTTCATTTAAGGATATCAAATTTCATTGAGTATTTATTGAATTACTTTTTGTAGATAATTTTTTTCACATAAAGAATAGAAGCAAAAGACCTACTAAGAAAATAACACAGCCAATTATAAAAAAACTGAGCTGTGATTTACGAAATGAGGTTCGATTCATTTTAACCACAAAAAAATTGATAAAACTGTGTAAGGGTATTGTGACAATAATCGCATATGGGCTAAATACTAATAGAAGACTGTGCCCAATATGAACAGTAGTTGCAGTAACTCTTTCTAAAGCTCCCCAATATGGAGTAGACGGAGCTAAGGACTTATCCATTCCCATTTGTTTCATGAGTGTTTTTGCCTCTTCTGCTTTGGCATCTGTTTTTTGTTCAAGTACTCCTATCCCAATAATTTGTATCAGCCCATAAACTACTTCAATCATTGCCCATCCAAGTCCAACTGAATAAGCATTAGTAGAGTTAAGTCCAATTATTGAAAGTAAAACTAACCTTGTAATTTCTTCAGTTGGTCCAGAAAACCCAATGATAAGTTTATTGGATTTTTTTTGCTCAATTTTTTTAGACTTTACAAAAAGAATTATTGGTATCCTTAAAAGTAAAGCCAGCCACCACCCTAACATTCCTAGAAGAACTGAGCCAGCAACAATTTCAATATTTATTAGATAAGCTAGAGCGAAAAATGGCAAGGGAGCAAGAAAATATAATGGTGCTGCCCACAGAATATTTCGTATGTAAGGTGTTAGTATAATTTTTGATTTCATTACTTGTTCTAATTGTTATCGTTACAAAAAAGGTACTGCTTTCTTGTTTCATTTGGTCGAATTCCCGCCTTATTTCTAAGGTGGAGAATACAAAATTTAACCTTTCGAATCTACAATTTTCAGAAAACATATGACAGGGTAAAAGTTGCTAAATTGTAATGAGAAAACTGTTGAAATAGGATTTCTTCCATTTATCACTTCATTTAACCTGAGAGTCATACAATAGCAGCTTCAAAGGTAATATTTGTCTACTTTTAGATAAATACAAAGGCCGTATTAAAACATATATTAAAAATATAGATGACCACCCTAACTCTAGGGTTGAATTTCCTAGCAGTAAGATTATTATATCTGCTCTGAATGATTATAATAATCAGGTAGTTAATTCGCCGATTTCCATTAAAGTTGTATCAAATGGTCTTGAGCATTACAAAGTCAATAATAGACATTACAAACTAAAATCAAACAATTATTTAATTGTCAATAGTAGTGACGAATTTGAAGTAGAAGTTAAGACGAATAATATTACCAACGGTATATGTATATACCCTCCAAAAAGCTTAATAAATGAAGTCTTGAACTATCGTCTTACTTCTGAAAATGAGCTATTGGAAGCAGAAGGTTTTAATCGGAACGAAATTAAATTCACTCAGAAAAATAATTCTTTAACAGATAACACAACCGGATTATTTATAAAAAATCACCTTCCCCACTTCCTTAATTCTGGAGATTTTAATAATCTATACGTCAAACTAGCAGAACATTTAGTTCATGACCAATTGAAATTAAATCGTCAACTGTTAAATTTAAACTCATCAAAAAAGCAAACGAAAGAAGAATTGTATAGAAGACTTTCAGAAGCCAAAGATTATATTCATGCGAATTATGATCAAAAAATAATAATTGAAGATTTGGCAACAATCGCCTGTTTATCAAAATACCATTTCCTTAGAAGTTTCAGAGATTTCTATAAATGCACACCTTATCAATATATTTTAAAATTAAAATTAGATGCTGCTAAAAAGCTGCTAAAAAAAGGCTTTTCTTTTCATCAAACAACAGAAATGATTGGTTTTTCTGATCCAAAAAATCTAAGAAAAGCAATCGGTAGATTGAGTTGATTTTCAAATTAGCAATTATTACCCCCTTTCTTATCATTTCTCTTCTCAATTTTGTACTTGTTCAGGTCGTTATCAAACTCTAAATTGTTTTTGCTAGACCTCACTTAATATTTAATGAAGTGATAAATAAGTTGATAATTGTAATTTTCATTTTTGCGAGTTCCTTTTCTTATAGTCAAGGCAACTTAAAAAATTTTAATGGTTTGTATACTGGGCTTGAATTCGGTAGCAACTACATGTTCGGTGGAGCTCAGGTAGACAATGAGGAGACAATTGGACAAGGGAACGTTCCTATTGCAGGAGTTCTTTTGGGTTGGAGAAAATCATATAACAACCACTTTTCTTTAGGTGTAGAAGCTCAATTAAACAAGCCTTTTGGTAGTTTCGAAAATTCTGAGAATCCGGATGGAACAGTTGTTTCATATGAAATAAAACCTCAATCAGCCCTTCAATTTAATTTGGGATATACATTTGGGGTGAATAAAAAGAGCCTCCTGTTTGGGTATTTCGCTTTTAATCAAACAAGATTTAACATTGACATTAACCGTCCTTCTGGGCAGTTTAAACAAACCGATTTTGAAAATTTTGGAAGAATTGGTTTAGGTTATGAATATGTTATAATGAAAGCTTTCTCTGCTAGAATATTAATAGGAACTAGTATGGATGCTTTGCCTGGTACTGAAAATGGTATTGATGGGAAATTCAGTTTAATCTATAATTTTAAAAAGGGTGAATAGACTTTTGTTTTTTATAGCAATACTACTGATTTCATTCAATTCCACAGGGCAATTTCAAGGTCCATTACAATTCCGTACAGGAATGCAAGTACATGATTTGCAAGATTATGGTCATTCGCCTTTATTGTATTCGGGAACAGGTTTGTACTTGGGGATCACGAATAAAAACTTCAAAAAAAATGGCTTTTGTGGGTTTGAATTTAGTCATAGCTTTTCCACACTATCTCCCAAAAAGATTGAGTTCAATTCGTTATCCCCCAATTTGGTTAAACATAAAGAGTTTGACCTTAATTGGACTTACCTTAATCGAATTTTTAAGAAAAATGAAAAATTGGGAATTCATTTTGGAGGGATAGTAAATCTAGAGGCAGATTACTCAGTATACAACAGTATCGGAAATAACCCAATAGCCTATGATGCTTCAATCTCAATTAAACCTTCTCTTAAGTTAAATTTTCTAGATTTATTTCTTGACGTAGATGTACCTCTAATAAGTTATACTCTAAGGCCAAAATCAAAAGGGTTCGTTCCTACTGATAATGGAGATGTAAACCTGCTATCTGTATTAGAAAATGGGAGGGTTCAAACCTTGAATAATTACTTCTATATCCACGCTAATTTTGGAGTGTACTTTAGACAAATCAAATTAGTTAAAAGTATACAATTCTTCTACGACTTTAAAGGTGGTATGAATAAAAGCTCGTCATATAGAGGATTTACACAGCATACAATCGGGTTAAAATTCTGGTTCAATAACACAAAATTTATCACAATCAAATGCCAGCCAGAAGAATAGTCCTACTCATAATTATCGTAATTTTTAGTTCATGCGAAAAAAAATGGAT
>CAKZKZ010001004.1 GCA_937124495.1 uncultured Dokdonia sp.
AATACCCCAACCTATACCTTTTAAAGCACTAATAAGCCCGTCTATCACATCGGTTAATCCTTTGAATTGATTAGCAAAAAAGGTACTTACATCTCCAATTTTCAAGCCTCTTTTATTACGTAGTTTTTGATCTAAAGAAGCTAAATAGCCTGCATTATCTACATCTGACTCTGGAAGAATAGCAATTCTTGGAAATCCAGATTTGGTTTCTCCATAAATCCTTCTTGTTAAGTTCACAGGAACAATAACAATTTCATCTTTTGAATCTCCAAAGATTCCAACACCTTCTTTTTTAAGCACCCCAATAACAGTAAGTTTACGACTAAAAACACGTACCTTTTTTCCGATGGCATTACCATCTTTTCCAAAAAGCTGATTTTTAACCTCATCACCTATCACAATCACACTAGAGCCCCCTACAGATTCTGACTCATTAAAAAACCGTCCTTTTTGAAATTGTAGTGCTTCAACATCATAATAACCATTAGTGGTCGAAACTGGCTGAACATCTTCCAACGTTTCATCATTATACTTAATAGTCTGGGTAGGAACATTAACCAAGTATGCCATTGCCTTAGTATCTGTTAATGTTCGATTTAAATACTGGAATTCCTCATAAGACACTAATGGAAACTGTTGTCTTTTCCATCTAGGCACTTCTGTAGGACCAAAAGAAAAATGAGATAGTATGACGGTGCTCTGATCTAAAGAAGAAAGACTCCCTTTGATTTTTTTCTCCAGAGAATCTACAGCAGCAAGTACTCCTATAATTGAAAAAATACCGACAGTTACCCCCATAAGAGAAAGGAAAGTTCGGAGCTTATTACTTCGTAATGCATTTACTGCAAAACGAAAGCTTTCTTTAAGTACACGTAAGTAAACAAACATCGATATATTTTGGAAAATTTAAAGATAAGACGTCTAACCTTAAAATATGTTACAAAAGTGCCAAATTTATATAACCAAATCTCTTCCTATAAAGTGTTAAATCGCTATTTTTGCCAGATATCCAAAATCACATAAAATTTCTATAATGAGCGACGTAAAAAAAACGAGTTCCGCGTTAGTTTCTGTTTTTAATAAGGAAGGTCTTGCCCCACTAGTGCAAAAACTTCATGATCTGGGAGTTACCCTATATTCTACAGGAGGAACCCAAAAATTTATTAACGATCTAGGAATCCCTGTGGTACCTGTCGAAGATATTACGTCATATCCATCTATTTTAGGAGGTCGTGTAAAAACATTACATCCAAAAGTATTTGGAGGTATTCTTAACAGACAAGATCACGAAGGTGATGTTGCCGAGATGAAAGAATATGAAATCCCACAATTAGACATTGTCATTGTAGATTTATACCCTTTTGAAAAAACAGTAGCCTCTGGAGCTTCAGAACAAGACATTATAGAAAAAATTGATATTGGAGGAATTTCTTTAATCCGTGCTGCTGCAAAAAACTTTAAAGACACCCTTTGTGTTTCTTCAGTAGATGATTATGCAGAAGTATTACAAATGGTTACTGATGGTGAAGGAACGACAACACTAGCAGATCGTAAGCGATTTGCCGCAAAGTCTTTTGGTGTTTCTTCTCATTATGACACCGCTATTTTTAATTACTTTAATGCAGATCATGAAATTCCTGCATTAAAAGTAAGTGAGCATCATGGAAAAGTACTTCGTTATGGAGAAAACCCACACCAACGTGGATTCTTTTTTGGTGATTTTGATTCGATATTTGACAAACTTCACGGAAAAGAACTTTCATATAACAACCTATTAGATGTAGATGCAGCCGTCAACTTAATGAATGAGTTCACAGGAGAAGCCCCTACATTTGCTATTTTAAAACATAACAATGCGTGTGGATTTGCACAGCGCGACACCATGCATACAGCCTATGTAGATGCCCTTGCAGGAGATCCCACCAGTGCTTTTGGAGGAGTTCTTATTGCAAACAACACTATAGACAAAGCTACTGCTGAAGAAATACACAAATTATTTTGTGAGGTCGTCATCGCTCCTTCTTATGATGATGATGCACTTGAGATTTTAAAAGGAAAGAAAAACAGAATTATTCTTATCCAGAAAGAGGTTACATTACCAACAACGATGATGCGCACCTGTCTTAATGGAGCACTAGTTCAAGACAGAGATAACCAAACAGATACCGAAGAAAATTTAACACATGCTACACATACTAAACCTACAGATAGTGAGTTAGAAGACTTACTATTTGCATCAAAGATATGTAAGCACACAAAGTCAAACACCATTGTACTTTGCAAGAACAAGCAACTTTGTGCAAGTGGTACGGGTCAAACATCAAGAGTAGATGCTTTACGTCAAGCGATTGAAAAAGCAACTTCTTTTAATTTTGACTTAAAAGGAGCGGTAATGGCTAGTGATGCTTTCTTCCCGTTTCCAGATTGTGTAGAGATTGCAGACAATGCAGGAATTACAGCTGTTATTCAACCAGGAGGATCTATAAAAGATCAACTTACGATAGATTATTGCAATGAACATAAACTATCTATGGTGATGACAGGCATACGCCATTTTAAACATTAATTGTTTAAGATCTTATACGCTTTCGCGAAAGCGCATAAAAACATAATATTATTTGTACATTTAGAGAATACGACAAACCGATTTAAAATTTAATACCCTATCTCGCCCTATGGGATTTTTTGATTTCTTGACTGAAGACATTGCCATTGACCTTGGTACTGCAAACACACTGATTATTCACAATGGTAAAGTCGTGGTGGATAGTCCGTCTATTGTTGCCCGTGATCGCACTACAAAAAAGATCATTGCTGTAGGAAAAGAAGCGGCACAAATGCAAGGTAAAACTCACGAAAACATAAAAACAATACGCCCTCTTAAAGATGGGGTTATTGCAGATTTTGATGCTAGTGAGCAAATGATCAGTATGTTTATCAAAGAAATTCCTGCACTTAAGAAAAAATTATTCCCGCCTGCATTACGTATGGTTATTTGTATCCCATCAGGAATTACAGAAGTAGAGATGCGTGCGGTAAAAGAAAGTGCAGAGCGTGTCAATGGAAAAGAAGTACATCTTATTCACGAGCCTATGGCAGCTGCTATTGGTATCGGAGTAGATATCATGCAGCCTAAAGGAAATATGATTGTAGATATCGGAGGAGGAACTACCGAGATTGCAGTCATTGCTCTTGGAGGTATTGTATGTGATAAATCAGTAAAAATTGCGGGAGACGTATTTACAAATGATATTATCTATTACATGCGCACACAGCATAACCTTTATGTAGGAGAACGCAGTGCCGAAAGAATTAAGATACAAATAGGAGCTGCTACAGAAGATCTTGAAGTGCCACCAGATGAAATGAGTGTCCAAGGACGTGATTTATTGACTGGAAAACCAAAGCAGGTACAAATTACCTATAGAGAGATTGCAAAGGCATTAGACAAATCTATTTTACGTATTGAAGATGCTGTTATGGAAACGTTGTCACAAACCCCTCCAGAACTCGCTGCCGATATTTATAATACTGGAATCTATCTTGCTGGTGGAGGATCTATGCTTAGAGGTCTAGACAAACGTCTTTCTCAAAAAACAGACCTTCCTGTATACATAGCAGAAGATCCGTTAAGAGCCGTTGTAAGAGGAACAGGTATCTGTCTTAAAAACATTGCAAAATATAAAAGCGTACTCATCAAATAACCTGACGTTGACCCATGCAGCAGATCATCAATTTTTTGATAAGGAATAAAAATTTCCTACTGTTTGCCTTTTTATTTTTCATCTCGCTTGTCTTTACGATTCAATCGCACTCTTATCATAAGAGTAAGTTTATTAATTCGGCAAATTTTCTCTCTGGAGGTGTCTATGAATCAGCAAGTACTATTCAGGACTATTTTCATCTTAAAACATACAATCAACAATTATTAGAAGAAAATGCACGCTTGCGCGAAAATGATTCTAAGCTTCGTTCACGTGTTATCCAATTTGATTCCCTTACAGGTTACAATACCTTAGAAGAGCAATACACCTACACTCCTGCAAGAGTCATTAAAAACTCGTATTCTAAAACGGATAACATCATTATGTTAAAAGTAGGAAAAAGAGATAGTATCTTTCCTGGAATGGGAGTAATTACTAGTCAAGGAATTATAGGTTTTATCGAAAAGACATCTACAAAATACAGTACTGTATTACCTATATTAAACGGCAATTTTAAAACCAATGTAAAATTACGATCTTCAAATCATTCTGGAACCTTAGAGTGGAATGGAGAAAGCCCCAATATAATGACAGTCGTTGACATGCAAGAACAAGCTCATGTAAAGATTGGAGACACTATAGAAACGAGTGGTCAATCTGCCATTTTCCCAAAAGGGATTCCTGTTGGAACTATTGAAAACTTCACGCTTGACAATAGTAAAAACTTCTATACATTATCGGTACGTCTATTTAATGATATGACAAATTTAGGCCATGTATATGTTATAGAAAACAAAGACAAAGAAGAAATCACAAGGTTAGAAAACAGTAGCACTAATGAAGAAGAATAGCGTTCTCGTAAATAGTGTCCGTTTTATAACCTTAGTATTGGCACAGGTTTTTGTGTTTAATAATATTGATTTTATGGGGTATCTCAACCCATACCCATATGTATTATTTATTCTTGTATTTCCTTTTAATGCAAATCGTTCTCTTTATCTATGTATTGCATTTTTAACAGGACTTACATTAGACATGTTTGGAAACAGTGGAGGAATGCACGCAGCCGCTTGTCTTACCATTGCTTATTTTAGACCCATAGCGTTACGTTTAACTTTTGGTGTCAGTTATGAATACAATGCTATTAAGCTTCCAAATGTATCTTTTTATGAACGTTTAGTATACATTTCAAGTCTTGTGTTTGTACATCATCTTGTACTCTTCTCTTTAGAAGTTTTTAACATTTCTAGTATACTTTACATCCTAAAAAAAACGTTGTTTACAGGTATATTCACAAGTATCCTTTGCCTCATATTTAATATTCTTTTTAGTAGTCGTCAAGAATGAGAAAACTATTACTTCTTTCTATTGTACTTAGTACCGGTCTATTATTTACGGGAAGGCTTTTCTATTTACAGATTTATGACACCTCTGCCGTAGTCAAATCAGAAAACAATGCTATAAAAGTAGTATATGATTATCCACAACGCGGTCATATTTATGATCGTAATAACAAGTTGTTGGTATCAAATCAACCTTCGTATGATCTTATGGCCATCCCAAAAGATATAAAGCCATTTGATTCTCTAAGTTTATGTAAATTATTAAATATCCCTATAGAAAAATTAAGAAAAGAATTAAAAAGAGCCAGAGTATTTTCTCCAAGATTACCTTCTCCTATTGTTTCTACGATGTCTCAGGACGAATATGCATACTTAGGAGAGCAGATGCATAAATACCAAGGGTTTTATATTCAAAAACGTTCTTTACGTGATTACCAAATAGATTTTGGCGCTAACTTCTTAGGCTACATACAGGAAGTGAACCAAAGTATGATAAAACGAGATCCTTATTATATCTCTGGAGATTTGATAGGTCGCCAAGGAGTAGAACAACAATACGAAGAAGTATTACGAGGTGTAAAAGGAGTCAAAAGATTTCAAAAAAACAGATTCAATAAAGTCATAGCTCCTTACAAGGAAGGCAAACTTGACACATTGCCGGTTGCTGGTCGCAATATTCAACTCACTATAGATGCAGAACTCCAAAAATATGGAGAAGAACTCATGATTAATAAACGAGGTGGTATTGTGGCGTTAGAACCTGCGACAGGTGAAATTCTTGCACTCGTTGCAGCACCAAATTATGATCCTGCTTTATTAGTAGGAAGAGAACGTTCTAAAAATTATACACAACTCGATGCAGATAGCATTGCAAAACCTTTATTTGACAGAGTCCTTTTGGGAGAATACCCTCCAGGATCTCCATTTAAGGCTTTAACTTCACTTATTGCATTACAAGAAGGAGTTGTGAGTACTGAAAATAAAGTATACTGTAATGGAGGGTATCGATACGGAGGAAAAAAACCACTAGGATGTCATCATCATAAAAGCCCTGTGCAGCTTATAAGTGGTATCGCATATTCTTGTAATAGTTATTTTGCCACTGTCTATCGAAATACCATTGATAAATACAATACCCCTCAAGAAG
>CAKZKZ010001005.1 GCA_937124495.1 uncultured Dokdonia sp.
AATACGTAAATGGTGATTTAAAAAATCCATTGGCATTTACAATAGTTCCTGCAGAATTGGTCAAATTAAACGTTAAACCATCTGACAAATTAAGAGTTAGATCTAAGCGGAATTGATCTTTACAATTCGTTTGATCTATGGTGAGGCCCGTAGCATCCAAGAGCTCTGCAAAGCTATACTCTAATGTAGTTGCCGGAAGTTCAAAATCACCTGTCGTAAAATTATCTGGAGTCAATGTTTCTAATAATACTTGCTGTGTAGAAACAGAATTTCCAGAAGGTGTATTATCTATAAATGAAACAAAAATATCTACGGTACTTAATAGGCCTCCCTCTTCGAGATCTTGCTCTTGTATATCTAAACTAAAGATACTTTCTGGGGTATTTACCTCAAACTCTCCGTTATTAAAACGTAACGTACGGAGGACAGCGCCTCTATCTACTTCTTCTAGAACCGTTTCTATTGCTTTTTCTTCATCATTACAAGAAAAACATAAAATAACACTGAGGAGAATAAAAGTAATTTTTTTCATAGGATATATATTCATTATGGTTGTTATGGTTATTGTTTAGAGAAACGAATCTTAGAAGGAACATTAGCAAAGTTACACATCGCATCAAACCCTTCAAATGCTTCTAGAATATGCAATTCAAAAACAGAGTCATCATCAGGATTTACAGTCACAGCAATGGCATCGGGTCCAATAAGAACTCTATCAGATACATCATCTGTACATCCAAAAACTGATTGTTGATATCTGGTCGCAATTATCGCATCACATACAACACTAAATTCAAATTGATAATTTGAAAAGTCTAACACTCTAAAGTTATTAGAATGTTCTCTTTTCCTAATATTCACCAATCCATCTTGCCCAAAAGTAGGCCCAAAAAAGCCATCTTGAATACTTGTAAACTCATATACACCAGTAAATAAGTCCTGATCTATTGGCTCTACAATATTGATCAAATATGTAAATGGTGATTTAAAAAACCCTGTCGTGTTCACAACAGTTCCTGAAGAATTGGTTAGATTAAATGTTAAACCATCAGACAAATTAAGAACTAGATCTAAACGAAATTGATCTTTACAATTCGTTTGATCTATAGTTAGATCTGTAGCATCCAAAAGTTCTGCAAAGCTATAGGTTAATGTAGTGCCTGGCAATCCAAAATCACCAGAAGTAAAACTATCCGGAGTCAATGTTTCTAATAATACTTGCTGCGTCGAAACGGAATTTCCAGAAGGTGTATTATCTATAAATGAAACAAAAACATCTACCGTATTTAAAAGACCGCCTTCTTCTATATCTTGCTCTTGTAAATCTACACTAAAGATACTTTCTGGGGCATTTACTTCAAACTCCCCGCTATTAAAACGTAGTGTACGCAGTACCGCTCCTCTATCGACTTCTTCTAAAACAATTTCAATTGCTTTTTCTTCATCATTACATGAAAAACATAAGATAACGCTAAGGAGAATAAAAGCAATTTTTTTCATATTATATTTTTTTATACGCTTTCGCGAAAGCATACTATTGTTTAGAAAAACGATACCTTACTCTAATAGGATCGATAGGGTTTATTGATATGTTACCTCCTACCCAACCATCATACCCTATGACAAAGTCAGCTTCAAATACAGAATCATCTTGAAGATCTAAAAGTCCAAAATTAGCATCTTGAGGTCCCCAAAAAACAATACCAGCGCCAAAACGACATAAACCACCACGTTCTTGATAAATATCTGGTAATATAAAGTCACCAGCAATCGTAAAGTCTAAAAAGGTAGACCGTCTTTGGTTGGCATAATCCCCTTTAATAAAGGTAGTAACCCCAGATTCGGTCACTCCTGCAATATTAGATGACGAAACAACTTCATAACTGTAAGTCCCTGTGTATAAATCATCTTGTATAGGGGTAATGACATTAATTTGATAATAAAATGGAGAATTTTCACAAAAATCAGCGATGATACTAGGGCTTCTATTTGCGTACCCTATAATCCGCCCGTCTTTTAAGTACATATCTGGGCGAATAAAAAACTGATCCCCAGGCGCAACATCATTTATAGTAAGTCCAAGCGCATCAAGTGCTTCCTGAAAACTATATTCCAATAATGTACGAGGTCTACCATACTCTCCACTATAAAATTCTGATCTTGGTATATCTCGTAAAACAACCTCATCCCTATTATTTACTCCATTAGAAGTATTACTCTTAAAATTAATATACACCCTTACAAAATCAAAGAACTCTCCTTGTTTTTCGTCATTTGCTCTTACTTCTACAGAAAACGTACTTTCTAAGTCTGTCATTACAAAATTATCATTGCCAATTTCTGTATTTATAAGTAAAGCTCCTTTAGGTGCGTTTAAAAAAATATCTATAGGTTTTTCATCTGAACTACAACTTATTAATGTAAACAGTATTATCGTTAATATGGTAATTTGATTTTTCATATATTTTTTTATAAGATTAGTTTATATCTAATTATCTGTATTTATATAAAAAGGTTGCGTTTTAAATACAGAAAACATTCTTTTTGAACTCAGTCTAATGGATATTTCTTATACGTTATTGTTTAGAAAAACGATATCTAGATGGGGCTGTTCCGTAGTTACAATTACCATCAAACCCTAAATACCCCTCTACAAACCAAAGTTCAAAAACGCTATCATCATTAAGATTTCCTGCCCCATTTACAGTATCTGGCCCTAGCAAAGTAGGTGCTGAATTACGTGTACACCAGCCTTCTGGGGAAGATAATTGATTCTTTCCCATAACAATCTGATCATCCACAACTGTAAACTCCCAACGCCTTGGTAATTCTATACTTACATGATGTAAATTATGACGTGCTAAGAATTCTCTCGTATTAGAAGAATGTCCCTTGGTAATTTCTACAACAGTACCATTGGGGAAAGGTTGTCCATTTATATCTACAAAGGTTTGCCCATTAGGTCCATCAAGTATAGATTCCATAACATACATCCCTGTAAAAAGATCTTCAGGGATAGGTGCTACCATATTAATCGTATAACAAAAAGGAGAACTAAAAAAGGTATTAAAAGCAATGATAATAGAGCTCGCGTTAGACGCATTAAAAACACGTCCATCTGTCAATTTTAAATTTAGATTTACTAAGAATTGATCTTTAACGGCAACTTCTCCGGCAGTTAGTCCAGTGATTGCTAATAGCTCTTCATACGTATAAATAAGAGATGTTCTAGGAAGTTCTTCTGGTGCTGGTCCAGATACCCATTCTGAAGCAGGAATCGTTTCTAATAAAGTATTAGATACAGAATTTGTACCGTTACTTGGTGTATTATCTTTAAACTGTACTGAAACCTCTACTTCTTCTAATAAACCTCCATCTTCAATATCCATCTCTTCGATATCAATATGAAAAGTACTTTGAAGATCAAGGATATCAAAATCTGTATTATTGATCGTTAAAGTTCGCACTACAGCACCACGTTCAACTTCTTCTGTAACAGTTTCAATTGCTTTTTCTTCTTCGCTACAAGAGAGCAATCCTCCTAAAAAAAGGAGTAGCAAGTAATTATTTTTCATCTGGGTTGGTTATTTAATTAAATGTAATATTATAATAGACAATAAGCGTATGTACCGATAATAGTTAACTTGCATCCAAGTAGATATTAGGGGTTCTTATTGTCTTGAAAATCGAACCTCTGACTGCGTTAATGGCCAATCACAAAAACCATCATTTCCATCTACAGCTTCTAGAAATCGTAAATCAAAAACAGCATCGTCAATACTATTTATACTCCCGCTTAATTGATCATCGGGGCCTAAAAGAACAACATGTTCATCTTCTACAAGTGGACTACATTTAAATCTAGATCTTACATACCTTGTTAATATCGCTTGATCACAGGCAATCGTAAATTCCATTTGATTAATAATAGAGTCCGTCGATCTAATTCTTATAAGTTCAAAACTTCTTACATTAGGTCTAGGAGTATTTAATTGAACACGCTCAGGTAAGAAAAATGTAGGACCACTAAAACCGTCTTTGATACTTGTATGATTATAATCTCCAATAAATAATTGATCATCTATACCTTCTACAACATGAACATCATACGTAAATGGAGAATTTAAAAATCCACCAAAACTACGTATAGCGGTAGTGCTATTTGCATTGGTAAAAACGCGACCATCAACTAAATGTAATGACAGATCAATGACAAATGTATCAGTACAACTAATTTGCGTAGCGTCTAGTGAAAATGCATCTAATAACTCTTGAGTCGTAATCATTATATCTGCAACAGGAAAGCCATTAGCGCCATCCATAAATTCCTCAAGAAGAATCGTTTTTAAAAAGATTATATCTTGAGAATTATCACCATCACTTGGAGTATTATCAATAAATGTAATTGAAATTCTAACATCTTTTAATAATGTCCCATTTTCATTATCCTGATATTCTAATGAAATTTGAATCGGGCGTTCTGGAGCAGAAGTGTCAAAAGTTAAGTTCTCTATACCAATGGTACGTAGCACTGCACCTCGTTCTGTTTCTCCAAAAACATTTTCTATGGGTTTTTCTTCACTCGTACAAGAAAATAAACTGATTATAAAAAGGAGTAGCAAGTAATTATTTTTCATAACATTTTTTTATTAAAAGTATCAAAAGTTTTATCATATTGACAATATCAATATATGTAGCTTCTGTCATTAAAATAAAGACATACTTACCTTATTGTTTTGAAAGTCTAATTCTAGAAGGCGCAGTCCCAAAACCACAATTCCCATCAAAACCTAAATACCCTTCTACAAACCATAGTTCAAAAACGGTATCATCATTAGGATCTATCGTTGCGTTTTCTGTATCGGGACCTAATAATATAGCTGGATCAACACCACAAAAACCTATTTTACTAGACAATAAATCTTTACTAAAAATAGCTTCATCACAAGCAATGGTAAATCTAAAAATACGAGGTTGTTCTTGTAATATAGATAATCGATGACGTAAGCGCATCTCTCGCACATTAGTCGAGTGACCTTTATATACCTCAACCAGCTGCGTCTCTCCAAAAGTTGCTCCTAAAGGTCCATCTACAATACTTTCAAGTTGATAGATCCCTGTAAATTGATCTTCGGCTATAGGCTCTATGATATTAATCGTGTAGCAAAATGGCGAACTCCAAAAATCATCTGCTGCTACGATTTTAGAGCTTGATTGCCCTGTGGTAAAAGAACGCCCGTCTGTTAGCTTTTGATTAATTCTAACTTCAAATTGGTCTTTACAAGACATATCTGCCATTGTCAAATTAAAAGCACCTAAAGCTTCTTCAAAAGAAACTGTAAGCGGGCTTACTGGTTTTCCAAATTCTCCAATGACAAAAACATCTCTTTCAAGCGTCTTTAACAATACCTCCGTAGAAGGTAATGCACCTGTTTTTTTGTACGTAAGATATACCTCTATAGATTCTAGTAAGTCTCCATTTTGTTCATCATGCACCTCTAATTCTACTCTAAAAATATCTGCAGGATTATCTATAGAAAAATCAGAATTCACCGTTTCAGTAGTTCGTACGTATGCACCTATTTCTCTATCATCTGCATTTGTAAGTGCTACTTTATCATCATTTGAGCAGGATATAATAAGTAGTGGTATTAACAAACAAATAGCTCGTTTATAAAATTGTGTCATATGTACCATAATTATTGTTTTGAAAATCGAAGTCTAGAAACATGCGCATTAAAACCACAACCACCATCAAATCCTAAATACCCTTCTTGAAGTTGTACTTCAAAAACAGTATCATCACTTGGATTTCCAGTACCATTAACAACATCTGAACCTAATAATATAGGAGGATCTTGAAAGGTACAACTACCTTCTCTACTAGTGAATTGATTATTAGCAAAAACAATCTCATCACAGGCAATCGTAATTTCAAATAATTTTTCTTCTTCAAACGGAATGTGAGATATAATATAATATGCTTCAATAAAACGTACATTCTTAGAATGTCCCATTTTTACTTCTACGAGCATATCTTCTCTTGTTAAAAAAGTGTTTGTAAAGGGTCCCTCTATGATATTTTCTACCCTATACGTTCCAGTAAATAAATCATCAGCTATAGGCTCAACAATATTTAAAAAGTCTACATAGTATTTACCAGTAATTTTACGTTGTGTTTCTGCAAAATCTGCAGC
>CAKZKZ010001006.1 GCA_937124495.1 uncultured Dokdonia sp.
GAAGGTCTTTAGTGGCGGGTTGATCTTCTTTTAATAAATGAGGAATAATTAATTTCTTTCCATTGTCTGTTTGATACGCTAGTTCATAATTCAAGATTAAATCAAACAAAAAGTCATATTGTGATTCTGGATACCTATTTTTATCTTTTGCAAATACCCTCTTAAAATCAGCTAAAGCAATTTCATGAGTTTTATGATCAGCCACCCAATTGATGATTTGATACACACCATCACTAATCCATTCAGGATTTAAGACCAAGGTATTGTATTTTTCCATCCCTTTGTACCAAAGGCTGACCCCTAAAGCATGTAAATCTTTTAACAACCGTTCTGAATCTTCTATCTCGTGCTCTTTAGCAATAGCATCAAACGTTTCTCTGGTAATACGTTCTTCACCTTCTCCATTTTCTTTTGTAGCACAACGTTCTTCTAGTTTTTCTTTTACTTTATAATAACTCTTTGGAATTTGTTGATTTTCCCAAGATGGATTCGTTACAATATAATCAGATACATATTTTCGAAATGTCTCAAATTTCTGTGTATTTTTTTCTACATTTAAATAAAAAACTTCTGCAATAGCATATTGTTCTTTCAAACGATTAATGGGAATCTCATTATGATGTTGATCCCGTTCATTCACTAAAATAATCGCTTGAGAATCTCCTCCATAATTTTTCACATGATCCAGCCAGTATTCTAAACGACTCGTATCTTCGGTACGTCCATTATACACTAAAATATAGAGACAACGCTCTGAAAGAAAAAATTGATGTACGGCATGCGTGACCGTATGCCCTGCAAAATCCCAAATACTCACATTCATATTTTCTTTCGTAAGTTTCCACACAGAAGTGTCTACACCTGACGTACTCTCCCCTGGAGTCGTCATTGGAGCTTTAAGATCAATTAATTTTCGAGCAACACAGGTTTTTCCTGCTCCTTTATCTCCTAAAATTAAAATCCGAGCTTCATTCAGACGTTGACCTCCTCCTCCTTCTTTAAGGCGCTCCATATAGTGTCCTACAGCAGCAGCACCTTGTGCTTTAATTTCATCAGGAATTTCTATTCTCATCTTAATCTCATCAGCATCAAAGTTGAAGTCATTCTCAAAAAGTTTTGCAAACCATTTTACCCAATAACCGCAGTCTTTATCTTCTAAAGTTTTTATAAAGTTCTTCCATATAAATTTGTACTTCTTTTTATCTATTCTTGCTTGTTTATTAGATTTTATAGCTAGAATGTCATTAAGGATCTGAAGTTCTAAATTTATATATTCGTCTCTTACCTTACTTAAAGCTTTAGAAGCAATAAATGCGTATTCTGCTGAGCGAATAGTATATTCTAAACTATTATTTTCAATGATAACAGAAGAAACACTAGAGTGTATTGAAAAAAGAGATGCATAAATACTATGTAAAGCAGTATTCTGTGCTACTAATAATGTTGATTTAATAGCGGATTTTGAATAGTTATCATATTTAGCATAATCCTCTGATACTGTATAGTTATCAAGAGCATCAGAAGAATCAACAACATCATATATCATCATGAAATATCTATAATATATAGCACTAGAATCAAGAGCATTAAAAATAGCATACAAATAGTTTTGTTGTTTATTTTTATCCCAAAAACTTAAATCACCCATATAACCTAAAATAGGTAAAGCACGGACGGCACATCGCCACGCAAAAGCAACCAATTGCTCATTTGAAAAATCTTTAATTTCTTCTTCTATTTTTTCTCTAAAATCCATATAGTATTCCCCTTACTATTTTATTCCTAGCTGATAAACAGCAAATTACTAATTATCATCGAATTAGCAAGTTACGACCAAATGAAAATTATTTTTTTTAAAGATCATAGCCACCTCTCCCTTAACACCTCTTTAACACTCCTACCCTACCCAATTCCGTACCTTAGATACTTATTAGTTTTATCTAAAAATGAATGGAGGTACCATCCATCATTTCTCCCTCTGGGAGAAACAGGAATGAGGGCTAACCCTAATACATGTCATTCATTTTAGATCGAGTAAACCAACCCATAATGACCAAAAAACTACTCTTAGCAATTATGGCACTTGCCATAGTGTTACCCGCAACAGCACAAAAGAAAAAGAAGAAAAACAAAAAAGATAAAGACGAAAAAGAAACCAAATGGGATGTCGCCAATCCTGGAGATGGCTTTAACTACAAACCGCACTCCTTTACCACAGATGAAGGGACTTGGATGAATCTGGATGTCAGTCCAGATGGGAAAACGGTGGTCTTTGACCTAATGGGAGATATTTACAGCATGCCAATTACAGGAGGAAAAGCAAAAGCCCTTCGTACAGGAATTCCGTTTGAAATACAACCTAAGTTCTCTCCAGATGGATCAAAAATTTCCTTTACCAGTGATGCGGGTGGTGGAGATAATATCTGGATCATGGATGCAGATGGTAGCGATGCCAAACAAGTTACTAAAGAAAAGTTTCGTTTACTAAATAATGCGACTTGGACAGCCGATGGACAATACCTGATTGCGCGTAAACACTTTACTTCAGGACGTTCGTTAGGTGCTGGGGAATTATGGCAATATCACCATACAGGTGGGAGCGGTTTACAACTTACCAAACGTAAAAACGATCAGCAGGATGTGAATGAACCTTCGGTCTCTCCGGATGGAAAGTATCTATACTATAGCGAAGATGTCTACCCAGGTGGATTCTTCCAATACAACAAAGATCCAAACAAACAGATTTATGTGATTCAACGCTATCACTTTGAGGATGGAAAAATCCAAACCTTAACCAATGGTCCTGGAGGGGCTGCACGCCCTACGGTATCACCTGATGGGAAACTATTAGCCTTTATCAAGCGTGTTCGCACCAAATCAGTATTGTATATTCATGACTTGGCCACAGGTGAAGAATGGCCGGTGTATGATGCCTTAAATAAAGATCAGCAGGAAGCGTGGGCAATTTTTGGAGTGTATCCAAACTTTGACTGGATGCCAAATAACGAAGAACTCGTATTCTGGTCAGGTGGGAAAATCAATAAAGTGAATATCAAGAATTACAATCATAACGTGATTCCGTTCACGGTAGATGTGACCTTACAAATTGCAGAAACGGTTCATTTTAAATCACCTGTCGCTCCTAACGAATTCGATGTCAAAGTAATTCGTCATGCAACGACGTCTCCTGATGGGAAGACGCTCGTTTTTAGCGCACTTGGCAAACTATACAAAAAAGCATTACCTAACGGAACACCGCAACGTATCACGACTCAAAACGATGATTTTGAATTTGAGCCTTCGTTTTCAGCAGATGGACAACGTCTGGTGTATGTGACTTGGAATGATGAAAATTACGGAAGTATCCGTACGGTATCTATCAACGGAGGGACGTCACAGAAGCTCACCAATGAAAAAGCGATTTATCGTACTCCCGCTTTCGCGAAATCGAGTTTACGAGATTCACGACCAGAGGGAGAGCGTAGCGTTAAAGCGTATAATACCATCATCTATCGTAAAGAACCACGCAACACCGATCAGGGGTTAGCCTTTGCGAAGAAACCAGGCATCTATACCTTAACCCAAGGACAACAACCAAAACTCATCACGCAAAAAGGAGAATATCCGATGTACAGTGCTGATGGAAAACGCATCTTTTTACAAACAGGAGGTACCTATTTTGGAAATCTTACCAAGAGTCTGATCTCTGTAGATCTTGACGGAAAAGACGAACGTACACACGTAACTTCAAAATATGCCAACAGATTGGTGCCGAGTCCAGATAACAAATGGATAGCGTACACTAACCTACACAAAGCATTTGTGGCTCCGTTAGTGATGAATGGAAAAACAATTGATTTGGATAACAATTCAAAATATGTACCTGTATCGCAGATTGCAAAAGATGCAGGAATCAATATTCATTGGTCACCAAATAGCCAGAAAGTGATGTGGACATTGGGCGATCAGTATTTCTCCAACGAACTTAAAAATAGATTTACCTTCTTAGCAGGATCACCAGAAGAAGTTCCAGAAATGGATGTAAACGGAATTGCTATTTCGCTTAAAGCGAAAACAGATACACCTTCAGGTGTTACTGCCTTTACCAATGCACGTATCATCACCATGGAAGGAGATCAGGTGATTGAAAACGGAACGATAGTCGTAACCGATAATAAGATCACAGCGATAGGTCAGAATGTGACGATTCCTTCGGGAGCCAAAACCATTGATGTCTCTGGTAAAACGATTATGCCAGGCATGGTAGATGCGCATGCACACGTGGGTGCTTTTCGCTATGGATTGCCTTCTCAAAAACATTGGCCATTTTATGCGAATCTTGCGTTTGGAGTGACCACATCACATGACCCAAGTGCGAATACAGAGACGATTTTCACGCTAAGTGAATTATTAAAAAGTGGTGATATGGTCGGACCTCGCCTCTACTCTACTGGTTTTATCCTTTATGGTGCTGATGGCGATTTTAAAGCGGTAATTAATAATATAGACGATGCACGTTCTGCGATACGTCGTACCAAAGCATTTGGTGCCAAATCCGTTAAGAGTTATAATCAGCCGCGACGTGAGCAACGTCAGCAAGTGATGCAAGCAGCACGCGAATTAGGCATTAATGTGGTGCCAGAAGGAGGGTCGACGTTTTATACCAATATGACCATGATTATGGACGGACATACGGGTGCGGAACATAAGATTCCTGTAGCGCCTGTGTATAAAGATGTACTGGAAGTATGGAGTGCGAGAGATACTGGATATACGCCTACAGTGATAGTGAACTATGGAGGTGTCAACGGGGAGTTTTATTTCTACCAAAATGATAAGGTATGGGAGAATGAAAAGTTATTGAAATACACACCACGTACACTTGTTGATTCAAGAGCGCGTCACCGTACGATGATTCCTGATGAAGAATATCAAAATGGGCATATCCTAACGTCTGAAACGGTAACAGCATTGGCTAACAAGGGTGTAAAAGTAAATATGGGCGCACATGGTCAATTACAAGGTTTGGGAGCGCATTGGGAAACATGGATGCTACAACAAGGTGGAATGACGAATTTACAGGCATTACAGGCAGCTACCATCAATGGTGCTGAATATATCGGTGCTGGTGATGAGATAGGTTCGTTGAAAGTAGGCAAACTTGCCGATTTGATTATTATTGATGGAAATCCGTTAGAAAATATTAGAGATACTGAAAACGTAACGCATACAATGGTAAATGGGCGTTTATACGATACCTCTACGATGAATGAAGTTGGAAACACGGCTAAGAATCGTGGCGAATTCTGGTGGGAAAACACCAAACAAAGTGAAGCATTTCCTTGGCATGAAGAAAGTAATAGTTTCACAATGCCAGGGTGCGGTTGCCATGTGGGGCATGAATAAATACGAAAACGAAATTAGAAATACAAATGTTCAACTAATAGTATTAAATAGCATCCTCGCGGTGGTGTATTCAAATTGATTTGTAGCTTTTGGCACAAATCAATTTGAATCTTCCGTTACTTATGAAATACAAGATTTACAGTTTTTGGCACAAATCAATTTTGAATCTTCCGTTACTATCAACTTAAAGCCATCAGTAAAATTACGAAGTTGGAAGTACTAGGGACGAATAACAAAACTTAAATGAGATTCCCACCGGAGTTTATGCTGAGCTTGTCGAAGTAAGGGATTGAGGGAGGTGTGAAATATAGCTGTTAGTTGTTAGCTTTTAAAACTGGAACTCAAAATAGAGTACTACTCTAAAATAGAGCAATACTCTATTTCTAAGTCATCATAAAATAATGAGGCATGAACAAAGTAGATAAACAAAAACTAGCGGTTATCAAAAGTTATATAAACGCATATAACAGTTTTGATGTGGAAGGAATGATAAAAGGTTTATCTCCTGATATTATCTTTAAAAATATCACAAATGAGACTGTTGACTTAGTGACAAACGGAATTAATGAATTCAAAACGCAAGCAGAAAAAGCTACATCATTTTTTAGTAGTAGAGAACAAAAAATGATGAATGCTATGCAAGAGAATGATATGATAACCATTGAGATTGATTATGCTGGAACTTTAGCTACTGATTTACCTAATGGATTAAAAGAAGGCGATACCCTTGAAATGCAAGGAAAATCAATATTTAGATTCGAAGGATTACAAATCACTGAGATTAATGATATTAG
>CAKZKZ010001007.1 GCA_937124495.1 uncultured Dokdonia sp.
TATAGATAAAATTCGTAAGAATTGTAAAAAGCTTAGAAAAGCTTCAAAACGTAATAGAGAACATATGCGTGTTTTATCTTCAGAGATTTTAAAATTTAAGAAGATGTATAGGCAATGGAATATTGCTATTACACAACAAAACTAGTCAAATCTATGCCTAACTGTTTTAGGTAACAAATCTTCTTTTTAAGTCATCTATATTAAAAATACTTTTGAAAAGACAGTATTTCTGATAGCACAAATAGACCTTATATATTACTCAATTTTAAGATTTTATCCCCTCTCTTAAAATAATAACATAAAAAATATAATTTTACTGTAAGTTTTCATAAGAAAAATAGACAATTGTTCTTATGAAGAAGCAATTTTCAGAATTTACTACCAATGCCATTTTTTATTATGGCGATGAAGAAATACTAATCCCATATACGGATGCTAAGCCATTATCGCTATTTACATTCATTTGGGCACAAAAAGAACCTGTTTCTTTAAAGTTAGATCAAGTTGACTTTACATTACAACCAGGTCAAATTATTGCACTTACACCATTACATCATTTACAATATATAGAAGGAAGTGCGGTTGTTTACCAATTTAATAGAGAATTTTACTGTATTAAAGATCACGATAAAGAAGTAGGGTGTGTTGGGATTTTGTTTTATGGAAACTCAGAACTACCTGTAGTCACACTTGAAGAAGATCAAAAGCGAAAACTCCATATATTACACGAAGTTTTCTTAGAAGAGTTAGAAACGAAGGATAGTATCCAAGCGGAGATGTTACGCTTATTAATGGCGCGTTTTATCATTAAAATCACACGCCTTATAAAATCACAAGGGAACTACGGACAAGTACACGATGAAAAACTAGAAATCATACGTATGTTTACATTTCTAGTAGAGTGGCATTTTAGAAAAGAACATTCTGTTTCTTTTTATGCAGCTGAGCTGAATAAATCTCCAAAAACAATTTCAAATTACTTTTCAAAATTTGATAAGACGCCTTTACAGATTATTCATGATAGAATTGTACTAGAAGCAAAACGATTACTTACCTATACCGATAAATCTGCAAAAGAAATTGCCTTTGAAGTAGGCTTTCATGATGCATCGCATTTAAGTAGGCTCTTCAAAAAACAAACAGGAGAATCTCCATCTGCTTTTAAAAATAAATCAAAACTACTACTTACAGCTTAATGTAGTAGTGCCCGCATTAGTATACCACTTAAAACTTAAAATAGTATAACTAATTCTATATCGTATTTCTTTGTATTTTTCTAGTACAAAGAAATACGTGCGTTTATGTCAAATACAGGATTGATTATAGAAGAAAGAAGTCGAGATATTGGAGACTTTCTAGTAGGACGTTTAATACCATTTCGTAAAAAGAGAATGGTCGGTCCTTTTATTTTTATAGATCATATGGGTCCTACACAGTTAGGGCCAGAAAAGTACATGGACGTAGATCAGCATCCACATATAGGAATTGCTACACTCACCTATCTCCTAAAAGGTAAAATCACACACCAAGATAGCATGGGAACACATCAAGTGATATCACCAGGCTCTGTTAATTGGATGGTTGCAGGAAAAGGCTGTACACATACAGAACGTACACCACAGAAATCTAGAGATCATAAAGAGGTTTTTACCATGAACGGATATCAAATCTGGGTTGCACTTCCCAAACATTTGGAAGATATCGAACCAGAATTTCATCACATAGAAGCCAACGCACTACCTCATTGGTCAGATCAAGGAGCTCAATATACACTCATTGCTGGTCAAGGCTTTGGTAAAATAGCACCTGTTCCCGTACATTCTGACTTATTTATGATTGCTATTACCACAACAGAAGCGCATACATTTATAGCTAAAGGGAATATAAAAGGTGAAATAGGAATTTGTATCGTAAGCGGAAGTATTTCAGCCTGCGATCAAACCATCACTGCAGGTAACATGTTGGTGAGTAAAATTGAAGATGTGTGTACTGTAAAAATTGCTTCTGATAGTCATATCCTTATATTTGGAGGAGAACCTTTTCCTGAAAAACGTCATATCTTCTGGAATTTTGTAAGTCATTCTCAAGAGAAAATTGAAAATGCAAAAGTGCAATGGAAAGCAAGACAATTCCCAAAAGTTGCAAATGACACTTCCTATGTCCCACTGCCTAATCCACCTAATTTTAAAAAATAACATATATTGCGTCTAGAATCATACCACTCATTATAATGCTACTGCTTTTGAAAAATCATATCATCCTTATAGCTATCTGTATCATCTCAGTCACTAGCTATGGTCAGAGAAAGTCCTTTACCTCTCAAGAACAAGACAGTCTAAACATTTGGCAACTTGCCAAATATGACGGTGCTTCTGCTTTAGGAGGAGTCGCACATGCCTATACACGTCCTTTACATTGGGATGGAGATGATTGGGCAACCTTTGGTTTTGTAGCTGGCGGTACTGCTATGTTATACTTTCTAGATGATGAGACCAGTGAGTTTTTCAGAAATCAAGAAGAGAGTTCTCCTAAGGTATTAAAAGAATTTGGCGAACGCTTTGGAAGCCCGCAAGTAACGTATGGAATTACAGGTTCTGTCTATCTCTTTGGACTATTTACAAAAAATGAACGTGTACGAGAAACTGGCGTTTTATTAATCTCTTCGGCAACAGCTGTTGGATTAATCCAAACGATATTAAAAACAAGCGTTGGAAGGTCTAGACCTCAAAATGGAGATGATAAATTTGACTTTAAGCCTTTTAGTGGACAAGCTGGTTTTAGATCTTTTCCCTCTGGACACACCATTTTATCCTTTACAACTGCATACGCGATCTCAAAACAGTTTGATAATGCATGGGTAAAAGCAGGAATTTATGCCGTAGGTATGATTTCTCCCATATCAAGAATTGTAAATGGGGCTCACTGGCTTACGGATGTTGCCTTAAGTATGGCTATAAGTGTTGCTACCGTAGATGCTATAGATAATTACTTAAATGGAAAAAAACGCTACCCAGATGATAACTATAAAAAAGGAATCACTTGGAACATCAACTTTGGTGTAGGTAGCATGGGCATTGTAGGACGGTTCTAAAAAGCAACTAAAATGCCGTATGACTTTTTCATAGAATGGTTATATCCAATCTCACTTAGACATAAAAAAATGTTTGGAGTAGATGCTTTCTATATAGATGAGCGCATTGTATTTGTATTATCGCAAAGCAATAAATATCCCCTAGATCATGGGATTTGGATTGCTACCAAAAAAGAACATCACCAAAAATTACAACATCAATTTAAAAGTATTAGACCTCTTTTATCTATAGGTATAAAAACATGGCTTATACTCCCCGAAGATCATGACCATTTTGAAGAAGATGCAAATACTCTTGTATCCTTATTAAAATCCGGTAGTCCTCTTATTGGGAACATCCCTAAAAAAAGAAAACCCTAAAAATAATTTTCTAGGGTTCCCAAGCATCAACTTGTGGGGGAAAGGCATATTAAGAGCAATATGCACTTTAGTGGGCTTATTAATTTTTAACTTAACCATTTACTAAAAAAGCCCACGTATTATTATATACGCCTAAAGAGTTCTTTTTGGATGTTACCTAACATCATTTTTTCATTTTTATTTAAAAAATGCTCATTTCTATCCTATATAGGCACTATTGACAATCATTCGGGAACTTATGGCAAGTCAATCGCTGTAAGACTATCGCTACTCCCTAGACCAAGTCATCAAATAAAAGTAACGATGGCAACAAAACATATATCCGTATTAAATCTTATTAGTGTTTTCACAAAAGGGAAAGCAAAAATCATAAAATCACTAAACTCAAAAAAATACTGTTCACAGAAACAAATGCACGATTACTATTGTGACCGTGAAGTTTCTTTATAATTAAAAATACCGTACGATACGTACACCTATTATAAATTCAATATCAAAACAATTAAAAAAATATAAATTATGAGCACATTTAATGTTCCAACAAAAGACCAAGTAAACGATACCAACAAAGCAATATTTGAAAAATTAGAAGGCGCTTTAGGATTTGTACCTAACTTATATGCAACCTATGCACACTCTGAAAATGCGTTAGCTAATTACTTAACATTTGCAAATGCTCCTACTTCGCTTAAAGCGAAAGAAAAAGAAGTTGTAAATCTTGCAGTAAGTGAAGTAAACGCTTGTAACTATTGTCTTTCTGCACACACGGCTATTGGTAAAATGAATGGATTTACAAACGAGCAAATTTTAGAATTAAGAGCTGGTAATGCATCTTTTGACTCAAAACTTGATGCGCTTGCAAAATTGGCAAAAAACATTACAGAAAATAGAGGTCGCGCAGAAGCAACAGTTGTAGACAATTTCTTAAACGAAGGATGGTCTAATGAAAACTTAATAGATACCATCGTATTAGTAGGAGAAAAAACAATCTCAAACTATATACATAACACTACACAAGTGCCTATCGATTTTCCAGTAGCACAACCATTAAACGCCGTAACAGCTTAATAAAATTAATCAAAACAATTATATACACACACTAAAAATTTAAACATGAAAAAAGTAATCGCATTATTCGTATTAGTATTTACAGTATCATTTGCAGCACAAGCACAGGACAAAATGTCAAAAGATACAACAGCAAAAAAAATTACATTAGAGCAGACTAAAGGTGAGTTTACTCAAAAACAATTAACGGTTTCTGCTGGAACGTATGTTTTTGAAATTGACAACAATAATGTAGGACACAAAGTTGGTTTTGTATTAGTACCTAAAGGAAAGGACATTTCTAATCCTGAAAACCATATCAAAACTGCATATGTTACTGCTGCTGTAGAAAGCAACACAACAGGAAATTCTAATCCTACCAAATTAACAAAAGGAGAATATGTATACTTCTGTCCGTTGAATCCAACATCAACAGATAATATTCTTATCGTAAAGTAATAACACTCATTGCAAATTATCCCCCTAAAAGGGCCGCCTCTAGAGGTGGCCTTTTTGTATATATACTTACCGTATTGTTATTCTTTATATTGTGAATCTTTCTGTATTTTTGCCACAAATTAAAAACTATGAAAACCATCTATCTAGTTGCCTGTTTTACAGTATTATTTGTGAGTTGTAAAAATGATACCACACAAGTAAAAGAAGCTACACAAATAAAAGAAGCTACACAAGAAAACGTAACCGAATTAAACAAAGACCTTTCCGAAGCAGAAAAAATTGCTTACAAAAATGGATTTGAACATTGGAAAGATGTCTCTCAAATAGATTTTACATTTAATGTGGATCGTTTAGGTCGAAACGTAGCCCAACGTTCTTGGTCTTGGAAGCCTAAAACCAATGATGTCACTATGACGGTTGGAGATCAAGTAACCACATACAACAGAGCATCTTTAGATAGTATCCCAGAGGGCACAGATGAAGGGTTTATTAATGATAAGTTTTGGCTATTAGCTCCCTATCAATTAGTCTGGGATGAAGGGACCAACATCACCGTTCAAGAGACAGCAATAGCTCCTATTTCGCAAAAGCAAACTAAAAAATTAACCATTGTGTATGGCAACAAAGGTGGTTATACACCTGGTGACGCGTATGACTTTTACTATAATGAAGATTATACCGTAGAAGAATGGGTTTTTAGAAAAAGTAATGCATCAACTCCTTCTATGATGACTACATTTTCTGATTATAAAAATTTTGGAGGTCTAAATATCGCTACCTCACATACGGATCAACTAGGAGATTTAACATTATACTTTACAGGTATAAAAGTCACAAAATAATATAGAGCACAAAAATAAAAAGAGACTATTTACGTAAGTAAATAGTCTCTTTTTATTAGCTTTTTTATATCCCAACCTATTTATTGCTTTACAGCAATAACTTCAATTTCGATCTTTGCTCCTGCCGCGAGTGCTTCAGCTGCAAAGGTAGTACGTGCAGGTTTTTGAGGTACATATGTTTTATAAATAGCATTAAATGCAGCAAAGTCATTAATATCATCAAGTACAACGAGAGATTTAACGACATCACTCATACCCATGCCATGCTGTGCTAATACTGCTTTAATATTTTCTAATGTCTGCTTGGTCTCTGCTTCTACACCACCTTCTACCAGCGTTCTTGTCGTTTGATCCATTCCTATTTGTCCTGACAAAAAATAGAGGTCTCCTACTTGCACCGCGTCA
>CAKZKZ010001008.1 GCA_937124495.1 uncultured Dokdonia sp.
CAAGAGACTAGAGACTAGAGACTAGAGACTAGAGACTAGAGACTAGAGACGAAGCTATCTAGATGATTTCCGCAACTTCTCTCTTTATATACATAATTCCAGCTTCGCTAGGTGCTTGCTGATCCATTAAATCTTGTAAAATAGTTTTACGTAGCTTATCACTGTCATCTATTTTACCACTCATATTGGTTTTACGAATAATAGAAATCGTAGCATTTTTTGCAGTACGTACAACATTCCAGCACTCTTCTGTGACATAGATTTGTTGTGCTAAGTTATGCTCAAACTCTTGTTCTATACTGCGAAGTAATAAGGACTCATATTCGTTTTTATCATCACTGTACGGCTTCACACGAATGAGTAGATTTCCAGGAGAAATACGTTCTAAGAAAAGGGTCAAACGTTCATATGCTTGTAGTTTTTGTGGTAATGCAGAAGCTTGATTCGCTTTATGTAGTAAGAAACGTCTTCTTCCTTCTTCACTTTTGGTGTATTGGCTAAAGAAAAAATAGGAAATACCTGCAACAACAAGGGCTGGTAAAAGATTAAAGGCAAGGTTTAGTAAGTTTATTTCCATCGGTAGGTACATTTGGGTTGACTAAAGTACTAGTTTTTTAACAGTTTTACAACGTGAACTCTACGGTATTGTTGTATTTATCATTTGGTATATTTTTTAAATTTTTATTTTTTTTGAAAAAAAATAAGTTTTAGGGGTAACAAAGTTTTACCCTTTTGGATATAGGAGTATAATAACAAAACTTATACTCATGAAAACACTTAGAATTTTAACCACAGTACTTATAGCGTTTACGTTAATTTTTACTTCTTGCGAACGCGATGATGATTTTACACAGGATAATCCAGATATTCCTGATGATACGGTAATTATAGATGATCCTGTTGATACGGGTAATTTAGATCAGTTTTTTGGGGCAGCAGCCACACGAAGTTTCTTTGGACAAGTAGTCGATGAAAATAATAATGGAATTTCAGGAGCACTTGTAGCTGTAGGAGCACAAACGGTATTTACAGATGATAACGGGGTGTTTTCTGCACAAAATGCTTCAGTAAACGAGCAGTTTGCATATCTACGAGTGACGGCATCTGGTTATGTGACCAGTGGTAGGGCTTTACGACCTAGTGATGGCGTAAATCGCGTTAAAGTGATGTTACTTAGCGCAGATGTGACCGCAACTGTCAATAGTGGTGTTGCAGAGACTGTACAATTAGGTGATGGAACTAGTGTTGCTTTATCTGGAGATTATATTGATGAAAACGGAGCTCCTTATACAGGAAGTGTAGATGTTATTCTTGATTTTCTAGATCCAGCGTCAGAAGACTTAGATGCTGTAATGCCAGGGATGTTGTATGCAGAAGATGCTACAGGTGATGAGACATATCTTGAAACCTTCGGGATGATTTCTGTAGAGTTGCGTGATGCCAGCGGAAATGAACTGAATATAGATCCTAATAGCCCAGCTGAATTACGTTTTCCTTTAGATCCAGCATTGCAAGGTGTGGCACCAACGACGATTCCTTTATGGAGTTTTGATGATGCCTTAGGGTATTGGATAGAAGATGGAGAGGCAACTTTACCAGGAAACGAATATGTAGGTATGGTATCTCACTTCTCTTTTTGGAATTGTGACGCACCATTTCCAGTCGTAGATTTTTGTACAACGGTATTAGATGATAACGGAAATCCTTTAGCAAATACAACGGTAACTATAACAACTCCAAATAGTCCGTACCCAAGATCTGGTGTTACGGATCAAAACGGACAGGTATGTGGAAAAGTTCCATCTGGATTGACAATGACTATAGAAGTGGTTGATTTATGTGGAAACCCTATTTTTTCAGATGTTATGGGACCATTTGCAGGACCAACACTATACGGACCTATTTCTGTAAATCCAGGATCATCAACATCACAACAAGTAGTGGGTGATTTTAATGATTGTTCTAATAATCCAATTACAGATGGGTATGTCGTTTTAGATTATGGTGGAAATATATTTTATGAGCCAGTAACTGCAGGGACTTTTGATATCAACTTAATTAGCTGTCCAGCAAGTAATGTATTTACATTGGAAGCCATAGATATTACAAATCAGCAGTCTAGTGGAGTCATTAACTACACATTTACACCTCCTACCACGACCTTAGGAACCATTACATCTTGTAATGCAGTTACAGAGTATATAGAATGGGAAGCAGAAGGTGTACAACACTTCTTAACAGCACCCATAAATACGTATGATAATGGAGATTCTTTCAGTGTTAATGCTAGTAATGGTAATGAATTCTTTTATATGAGTAGTTCAGATACTGTGGTAGGAACCTATACATGGGGTAACGGAATTCAATCGCCTCCAGGTTCTTTTGAAATGGAAATGTTTGAAGCATTATCTCAATTAGATATCGATTATAATGCGCCTATTAATATTATATTCCAACTCAATGCTTTTGGAGCCGTGGGGGATTATATAGATATCACTTTTACAGGAACTTATTCAGATACTTCTGCAGTAGTACAACCTATAAGTGGATCACTACACGTGATTAGAGATTAATACATAGAATTGAAATAGATAAGAAAACCCACTCGTATTGAGTGGGTTTTTATGTTTTCGTACTTCGTCAAGTGTCATACTGAGCATGTCGAAGTGTTCAGTTTCAACTTCTAAGTTTTTACGCTTTAACGCTTCGCTCTCCCTATGGTTGTGAATCTCACAAGTTCGCTTTCGCGAAAGCATACTAAGAATTGATACTACTAAGCCTGTACTTTTTCCATTTCCATTTTGTTCTGTCCTCCTAAATAGGTGCAATCGTAGAGTTCTTGCATTCCGTTAAAAGGGACAGGTGTTTTTTTATAGGCGTAGGTATTGTCCAACTCTGTAGAAATTTTATGATCTCCTAAGTTGATTTCGATATCACTCATTTTAAACTCACAGGGATGTTCGTATCCTGCGGCGTGAGTAATCTCAATAAATTCCTTTCTAAAGGTTTTAAAGTATTGAGCGAGTCGATCAGATTTTAATGGAATATTGATTCCATTTTGGAGCCACTTACTTTGTGTCGCAACTCCTGCTGGGCAACGATTGGTATGACAAATTTGTGCTTGGATACACCCAATACTCATCATGGCTTCACGAGCGACATTGATACAATCTACCCCCATAGAGAATGCCATGGCTGCTTTGGCTGGAAAGCCAAGTTTACCACGTCCTATAAAGACCAAATGTTCTGAGAGTCCTTTTTCTTGGAACATACGATATAGATCACTAAACCCATATACCCATGGTAATGATACGTGATCTGCAAAACTAGGAGGCGCGGCTCCTGTACCACCTTCACCACCGTCTACAGTAATAAAATCAGGTCCTTTTCCCGTTTTCACCATG
>CAKZKZ010001009.1 GCA_937124495.1 uncultured Dokdonia sp.
CAGATGAAAGCTTTTTATTTTTATAATTTTTTTTAATTGTTCTAAGCCAAGCCCCCAATGAAAAATTATTTTTATTAACAAATGAATCTGATATTAAGCAGTCACCATTTTCATTTTTATATTCTTGTAAGGCAGAAATTCCTTGCTCCCAGTTATATTTATCAACATCCCAGATAAACCCCAAATCATCTAACTCTCTAATTTTTTCTTTACTTAATTTATTATTAACCTTATTTTTTCTAATGGTTCTAATCCAACTACCTAGAGTTAAATGATATGAAGATTTATAGGCAACAGGTACATTACAATCATTGTATTCAGCTATATAATGCCTTAAGGCAATGATACCTTTATCCCATTCATATTGAATTGAATCCCAAACGAACCCTAACTCATTTAATATCTCAACCTTATCGCTGGAAAGTTTTCCATCGACGAATTCTCTTCGTTTAACTAATACCCAATTAGATAAGTTTAATCCATTTTGTTTTGGATATGTTTTAGGGACAAGAGGTGATGAAAACTTCATTACATAATTTCTATACGCGATTAAGCCTCTATCCCAGAGATAACTTTCAGCATCCCATATAAAACCCAAAGAGTTTAATTCTTCTATTTTTTCTACGCTTAATTTACCTTTCCTGAAAGACTTTCTTCTTTCTGAAATCCAACCACCTAATTTAAATCCTACTGAATTTATATAAGTACCCGTGCAATAGCAGTCTCCAAATTCTTTAATATGATCTTTTAATGCCACTACACCTTCGTTCCATCGTAATTCAATTGGTATATGAACTGTTTTTACCGGCTTTTGGAGTTGAGACCACACTACTCCCACTTGGCTAAGTTGATCAATTCTTGATTGAGATAGCTTAGAGTTAAAATAATCACTCTTTATCCGCTTAACCCAAGATCCTAATGCTTCACTATGTTTAGTGATATAACTCTGAGGAACATCACAATTACCATACTCCAGTTTGTAAAGAGTTAATAAACCTACCCAATAAGACCATTGGGATTCAAGTGTATTCCAAATAAAACCTAAATCATTTAATAGATGTATTTGTTCTTTATTCAATTGTCCCTGCGCATAGTAATTTCGTTGATTACTAACCCAGGACCCTAGATAAAAACCAGTTTCTGTCTTATATTTTGAGTGAACTAGGCAGTTAAAATGTTTGTTCCTATAACCAACTAACTCATTTAGACCAAACTCAAAATAATTTAATTCGAGCTGTAATCGATCACTTATACTCGCTAATGCTGTTTTGACAGCAAGCACCTCATCAATAATATGAAGTTCCACTTGGTTTCTTGGTAAGCCTAACCCCAACCTTTTTTCTTGCTCTGATTCAATGGCACATTTAAGTGACTTTTCTAAAGTATTAGCTTGAATGTTGTTGATATTATTTACTAAATCAAAAATTACTGGTTGCTCGCCACCATCAACTTGTAAACAACGTCCTATTTGCTGAAAATATACAATTGGTGAAGTAGTTTTTCTAAGAAGTACAACACCACTAACTCCTTTGATGTGTAGCCCTTCATTAAGCATATTTACACTAAAAAGAAGATGAATGCCTTTCGTATTATCGGCATTTTCAAATCCCGACAAATCATTTTTTATTTCGCTATCGGATAACTGACTATGAACAACGTAATCATAGCGCCTGATATTTTCACCTCTTATTTTTGCTGCATCTCTAAACCACGATCTAACCTGTTCTGACATATCATCTAAATGCTCAACACTTTCACAAAAAATAATAAATTTCCCATTTATATTTTTAAGATGTTTATTAAAAATATCTGGAACACCGGAGCTAGCTTCCCAATCTACAAGTAATGTGTCTAGTTCATCATTTGATTTTTCTTTATCAGCTTCCGTAGCCTTGCATGCTGATACCTGTTGTTTGTAGTCAGTTATTGTTTCTTTCAGCTGATACAGTGCACTAATATAGAAAGGGCTTGGTAATATTTCTTTTGCTATAGCATCTTGTAGTGATAGTTCATTGGCAATAACATTATCAAATAATTCATCAGCCATATTTCTCGCACTATCTAAGAACCTAATATGAGTTGCCGTTGTCCCTAAATACTTAGCCTCAGGCTGGGATCTTATTAATAACTCGACTCCTTTTCCCCAAGTATCAGCTCCTGCACGATGAAACTCATCCATAACAATAAACTGAGCATTAAGCTGTTTCCATTCTTTGAGAGTGAAGTTAGCAGCTTTTGCATAGGTCATATAGATAACATTATCAAGCCAAGGAAGTAGTCTTTCTTGTTGTTGTAATATATAAATACTTGGCGCTAAAACTAGACATTTTTTAGAGATATTATCAATTAGACTTTGCCCTATTAGATAACTCTTACCCGTACCCGTAGCTTGGATAACAGCAACTTTGTTTGAACTTTTGAATAACTGATCAATCTTGGTGTAAGTAAGCTTATTATGGGCTACCAGTTCTACGCTGGGTAATGTAGGGGTTTCTTTGTAGTTCAGTATTAATTTTTCAATCTCTGACCAACTGTAAAGCCCCATACCAAAGGTTTCTAACTTTTTTGCACTTTCAACAAATCCACTTATAGAAATCAACTTGTAATTAGTGCATTGATATTTTGTTTTGGCCTGCTCTTCAAATTTAATTAGTTCAATTTTTGTATCATCAAAAGTTAGAGGCGTTTTATGGTTTTTAGCTTGAATGATAAATGAGACTTTAGTTGGCGTGCTAGGGTGGTATAGCAACAGATCAGCACCTGAATCAGAACGACCGCCCACCAGACTTACTAACCAACCATTACCGGCATACAAAAATTCTAAAAACTGTTCGAATATTAATCCTTTGGTCTGAATATTCGCCTGTTGCAAGCTACTTTTAATTAACGACAACTCTTTATCTAAAACGAGATTTTTTATTGTTTTAATGCAAGTAGCAACCATATACTTCACTTCCGATTTAATGTTTATTGGTTGGATATATATGACAAGTAATATCAACAAGATTGATTTTTATATCAGTATTATTTTGTTTACTTAACACTTACAGTGTCCTTGATGTGATTAAGTAATATCCCACACACTTATCTTAAAAATGACTGTGTCCTCTATGACCACAGCCTAAAATATTTTTAGCTTTGCTAGAGCGCTATTAATCTTCTACGTCTGCTATGTATTCAGCCAGATCTTGAACATTACAAGAAAAAAACTTACACAGCTTATCTAAGCTATCTGTTCCCGCATTATAACCACGCTGATTAATCATCTTAGATAACGTCATTCTATGAATACCAGTTGCCTCAGCAACCTCTCCTATTGTTACCCTACGATCTTCCTTAAATTCCTTATCAGCAATCCGCTCTTTAATTTTGAAACGAATCATTTTCTCACCACTCAATGTTTATTATTTACAAATGATACATAAAAGTATCAAAGAAAGCTTGCACGCATCATTATTTAATGCTTTTATATATCAAGTGAAGCGTAAAACTATCATTTGATACATTAAAGGATATTAAAAAATGAATAACAATCAGACTTATTTAACAACAGATGAACTCTCTGGTCGCATCAAATACGACCCTCGCACGATCCGCAACGTACTAAAAGATTCAGTGTTGCTTGAAGGCATTCATTATTTCCGCCCATTTGGTGGCCGTAAGATTCTTTATATCTGGGATCGCATTGAAACAGACATGCAGA
>CAKZKZ010001010.1 GCA_937124495.1 uncultured Dokdonia sp.
GCAGTTATTGCAGGGCTTGCGGCCTGTACGTGGATGATTGAGCTCGTAAAGAAAAGTAAGCTTTCTTGGTTTGCTATTTACTGTTTGATAGTAGGAATGATTGCCATTGGATTTAGTTTGTATAATCGATAATCTTCCAAAAGAAATACTTCAGTTTATGTCTGATACTTCAAACCTTACAGATCAAGATTATAAAGACGGACAGATGCTACTGTTTGATAAACCTATGGAATGGAGTTCGTTTCAGTTGGTGAATAAAGTGCGTTGGCTCATTCGTAAAAACCTGAATATTAAGAAAATTAAAGTAGGGCATGCTGGGACATTAGATCCGCTAGCGACAGGCCTTATGATTATTTGTACAGGGAAGTTTACCAAGCGCATCCATGAGTTTATGGGGCAAGAAAAAGAGTATACAGGCACAGTGATGCTAGGGGCGACAACACCTTCGTATGACCTAGAAACAGAGGTAGATCAAACCTTTGCTACAGATCATATTACAGAGGAGGCTGTATACGCTTTCGCGAAAGCGTACCAAGGAACCATCCAACAACGACCACCTGTATTTTCAGCTTTGAAGAAAGACGGAAAACGCTTGTACGAATATGCAAGAGCCGGAGAAGAAGTTGAAGTTCCTACTCGCGAAATCACCATTTACGATTTTGAAATCACTAGAATTGCGATGCCAGAAGTAGACTTTAGGGTGCGTTGCAGTAAAGGCACCTACATACGGTCATTGGCGTATGATATGGGGAAAGGATTACAAAGTGGCGCACATCTTACGTCATTAAAAAGAACCAAAATAGGAGAATATTCCGTAGATAATGCACAGGACATTGTGACATTTGAACAAAGTTTCACATCTCGGGATAATAGCTAAAGACTGTTAATCGTTTACCTAGTATCATAGATTTTGATTATTTTAGAAACCTTATGAAGTTGAGTCATCAAGATAAATCCATGCTTATTACGTTTTCGGGCGCATGTTTTTTGGTGCTTATTTTTTTCTTTTTAGGAGTGAGTCCTTATGAAAATCCAAATCCTGAAGAGGAGTTTATAGAAATCCCAGTGATTCAAGAACAGCTAACGGAGGAGGAAATAGAAGAAAAAGAAACAACCACTCAAAAATCTATTGTAAAAAGCCATCAAGCCTATAATTCAAGCGAATTACGTAATGAAAGCAAGGCATTGTTTTCTGAAGATGACCCTATCCGAAAAGCGATAGAAGAGCAAAAGCTACAAAGTGTAGAAGATCTTGTTGCCGAAAATGAAAAAACGCTAGAAGAACATCAGAAATCCCGTGAGCTTGCCATGGCAGAGCGTAATGAACGTATTAAAG
>CAKZKZ010001011.1 GCA_937124495.1 uncultured Dokdonia sp.
TAAGTGATATTTTACATCTCCATCAAAAATTGCTTCCGCATAGTCTTTTCCGTCAAATTCACTGAAGATATTTTTTGCAGATTTCCCAAATATATTTGTCAATACATTTAAACGACCTCTGTGTGCCATTCCTAAGATGAATTCTTTTACACCTTGATTTGCTGCTGCTTCTACAACGGCATCTAATAAATCTCCCGTACCACTACCATTGGTTGCTGCAATGGTAAAGAAATCACCTAATCCTAGGTTATAAAACTCTACGGCATCTGCTGCACGTTTGTTATTATCTACTTTATTAACCGCAAGAAAAATAGGTTTTTTGACTTTACGAAGTAAGCCTGCAACTTCTTCATCCATTCCTGTGATTCCACTTTCTACATCGACCATAAATATGATAGCATCTGCCTCATCGATAGCAAGTTCTACTTGCTTATCAATTTCAGCTTCAAAAACATCATCACTTCCTATTACATATCCTCCGGTATCGATCACCGTAAACTCTCGACCATTCCAGTCTGTTTTTCCGTAATGTCTATCTCTTGTAACACCGCTTACTGCGTCTACAATTGCCTCTCGGCGTTGGATCAAACGATTAAAAAAAGTAGATTTTCCTACATTAGGACGTCCTACAATAGCTACAATGGTACTCATGGTGTTTATTTAAGCTGCAAAGATACGTTTTAAAGTACGAGTCAAGAAGTAAAACCAGTACACTAATAGAATTATATATGTAATCTATTATTAGCATGTAAATCGCAAAAGCTATGCTTCTTCTCTAAAATTCATTTATAGTATCTTTTATTCTGTGACAATAGAATAATTGTAAGCTTTCATAAGGTCTAACAACTAAGAAAATCAGCTAACTCATCTACTATGATATTTATACTTTTTCTTATTAGTATTACGGCCACTATCCTTGGAGCTCTCCCTCCAGGCGCTTCTAATCTTGCAGTGATTAAAACAACAATAAACGAAAACATAAAGCAAGGTTTAAAAATAAGCTATGGCGCAGGTATAGGTGAAGTCATACTTGCCGTCTTGGCATTATGTTTTGGTTTTGTGATTAAAGAATACTTTGTCATGCATATTTGGATACAGATTGTACTGATTGTACTATTATTGATTGTTGGTATTTATTTAGTACGTACAAAACCTAAAAAGGTAAAAGATCCTTCTTCCTTTTCTTCAAAATACGTCACTGGATTTTTACTTAGCATCATCAATCCTCCAGTACTTATTTACTGGGTTGTTATTTTTTCTATGCTTCATAAAAATTATAACTTTAATAGTATGGTTGCTATCCCTATTCTCATTTTATTTTTTAGTGGTGTTTTTTTAGGGAAAGTCATTACACTATACGGGTATGGACGATTAGGGCATTTAATTCAAAATAAGAAAAGTAATTTCAAGTGTTTTATAAATCGTGTTATAGGTGTCATCCTTATTTTAATTTCTGTAACCCAAGTAGTAAAACTCACGTTTCTTTAAATAATTAACAGGTACTATTCAATTTTCATAATCGCTATTCAATAATTCCTTAGTGTGCTGTGACTGTGTAAGTTTTCGCGAAAGCGGACTACTAATGAGTCATGATTTTAACTATTTTTCTCATCGGTATTTTTTCTACCATTATCGGAGCTTTACCTCCTGGCGCATCCAATCTTGCTGTTATAAAGACAACGGTGCAAGAAAACATATATCAGTCTTTGAAAATAAGTTATGGCGCTGGTATAGGTGAGGTCTTCCTTGCTTTTATTGCGTTTTCTTCTGGCATGGTGGTCCAAGATTTTTTTGCTATGCATGTTTGGTTACAATTCATAATTGCAGGAATACTAGGTATTGCTGGCATCTATTTTATAAAAACAAAACAGATTGAGAAAAGAGACAAGAAAAAATATAGTTCTAAATATTTAACAGGCTTTGCACTCAGTGTAATCAATCCACCTGTATTGATTTACTGGGTACTTATTTTTTCTGTACTACGTAATTCTTTTGAAATAGGATTAGAAAGCTATTCTTTGGGATTTATCTTATTCTTTCTAGGTGTCTTTTTAGGAAAAGTAGCTACACTTTATGGGTACGTAAAATTAGGAACACGTATTCAAAAGAAAAAAACGAACACAAATGGCACTTCTCTTAATAGGATGATTGGTGTTGTTTTAATTAGTCTTTCTTTATTACAAACCGCTAAACTATTATTGTTTTAAAAGAAAGAAATTCAAGAAGCTTTTATTTTTTTAAACATCTCATCTACTTCTACTATGAGTTGTCATAAAATTTCAATACGTACAACATAGCCTTCCTTACTACGTACATTAAATACGGTATCATCTTCAAAAATAAGATACTGTCCTTTTACACCTTTTAAAACGCCTTCATACGCTGGTGTTTTATCTAGGTTTAATGTTTTCAGTTTTTCAGGATATTTTGATACAGGAAAATGAATATGGGTTTCTTCATTATCTTCAATAAAATAGGGCTTTGCCTCTTCAGGAATATAAGCTTTTAATGCTTCTCGGTGTTCTATTAAATTAACGTCTTCTATTTCATTTTTAAGCATTTTACGCCAATTGGTCTTATCTGAAACATGCTCTTTTAACGCTATTTCTGTAATACCTGCAAGATACCGATTAGGGACTTCTACAATCTCAAGTGCTTCATGAGCTCCTTGATCAATCCATCGAGTAGGTACTTGATTTTTTCTTGTGACTCCTACTTTTACATTACTAGAGTTTGCCAGATATACGATATGTGGTTGTAATTGTACTTTCTTCTCGTATGCTAAATCTCTGTCTTCTATATCAAGATGTGCGGTAGACAACTCTGGTTTCATAATCCAGTCTGCAGCTTGTGGTACTTTGTAAAAATCGTCATAACAATATCCTTGCCTAAATATCTTTTTGTTTTCTCCACAGGCAAGACATTGATATCCTATGAATTCTATATGCATTTTCTTATTGACAAGTTGATTCATATGTAGGAAATCATTCCCCATCATGAGATAATAATTTACGGGATTTGTGTTCTCAGTTTGCATTTTTTTGAGGACTCCTTGATACTGCATATTATTTTATAGAATTTTAACTTTATAGAATTTAGGAAAAAAAGCTAAATTAGCTTTTAAGATCTATTACGATAGATCGATGTAAATATACCAACTTTATGCCTATCCCTTTAGTACATTCTATTGCCTCTTGGTTTTTGAAAAAACGCATTCATCAAATGGAGCTTTTTTTAAAATATCCACATGAGGTACAACATGAATTACTACATCAGCTTATAGACAAAGCAAAGGATACAGAAGTTGGTAAAAAATATGGGTTTCATGAATTAAAAAGTTATGATCAATTTGCTGCGCGTCTTCCTATATCTTCTTATGAAGACGTGCAACCTCAAATAGAACGCAGTCGTAAAGGAGAGAATAATATTTTATGGCCTACACCTATTAAATGGTTTGCTCAAAGCAGTGGCACCACCAATGCTAGAAGCAAATATATTCCTGTAAGTACAGAATCTCTTGAAAATTGTCATTATGCTGCGAGTAAAGATTTGTTATGTATGTATCTCAATAATAATCCAGAGTCTCAGTTATTTTCTGGTAAAGGATTACGCTTAGGAGGTAGTAAAGAACTTTATGAAGAAAATGGGACTGTTTATGGCGACTTATCTGCTATCTTAATAGACAATATGCCATTTTGGGCAGAAATGAGTAGTACACCTAATAGTGATGTTTCCTTATTAAGTGATTGGGAAATAAAAATGCAAGCTATAGTAGATGAAACCATACAAACAAATGTAACGAGCCTAGCTGGTGTCCCATCTTGGATGCTTGTATTACTTAATAATGTACTTGAGACTAGTGACAAAAAGAATCTACTAGAAATATGGCCTAATCTAGAAGTTTATTTTCATGGAGGCGTAAGCTTTGAACCTTATTTAGATCAATACAAACAAATTCTCCCAAAGGATTCTTTTAAATATTACGAAATCTACAATGCATCCGAAGGCTTTTTTGCTATTCAAGATCAAAATAATAGTAAAGATCTTTTATTGATGTTAGACTATGGGATTTTTTATGAGTTTATCCCTATGGATACTTATGGAGCTCCTGATCAAAAAATCATTCCTCTATCTGAAGTAGTACTCAATAAAAACTATGCGGTTGTCATTACGACAAATGCTGGTTTGTGGCGTTATAAAATAGGTGATACTGTGCGCTTTACATCTATATCTCCTTATCGTATACGTGTAAGTGGTCGCACAAAACATCACATTAATGTTTTTGGAGAGGAGCTTATTATTGAAAATGCAGATGTAGCGCTAGGTGTTGCTGCTAAAGAAACTCATAGTGAAATCAAAGATTATACAGCTGCCCCCATCTTTATGAAAGGCAAAGAAAAAGGAGCTCATGAATGGATTATAGAGTTTAAAAATCCACCTCAAAATCTTGATGATTTTAATACCAAACTTGACAACGCACTTCGTGCTGTAAATAGTGATTATGATGCCAAGCGTTTTAATAATACAACTCTAAACGCTCCCGTAGTACATCATGCTAGACAGCACTTATTTTATGACTGGCTTAAAGTAAATAATAAGTTAGGAGGGCAACATAAAGTACCTAGACTTTCTAACAAAAGAGAGTTTGTAGATGAACTATTAAAACTCAATAAATAGTCATGTCCAACTAAGACATAGACCTACTTTGCTAGTAGGTATAAACACACGTTTTAATTATTAACTGCCTAAAAACCAGCAACACATATTTTATTCATTAAAAAATCTATATAATTTCTACTATATATAACTCTAATAGAGGCGCATACATTTTAATCGGATATTAATAAATAGCAAATTAGCTATTTACATTCTTATACGTATTATCCATTTTTGATCAAAAATCCTCAATCTTATTACGGTTTTTCTATAATAATTACTGCGTTTTAACGATTATAACAATCATCTCATCTAAAAATCATCTAAAAATTTTTTAATAGATAGCACTCCCTTTACTTTAGCATCATAGTTAAAGACCCCAAGTCAGCTAAATTAGATTAAAATGAAATTATTAGTCAACACACTTTTTACACTTCTATTTGTAATACAAATACATGCGCAAGTGTCATTAGACACTCATCAAGATGTTGCTTCTTTAGAACAAGAAATCGTATTTTCGACTTCAGATCCTGAAATGGGGAATAACGGGTTTAAATTTAAAACGTTTACAACTGGAATCAATTCTAAGTATTCAGATTACGGGGTAGGTTTTTTTAGAGATAAGTTTATTTCTTTTTCTGCTAGAAAAATTGGGGCATTGGTAAAGTTAGATCCAAATACAAAAGAACCATACACCAAGTTATACTGTTCTGACATTACATACGAATGGGATTTAAGACGCCCTGCATTGTTCTCACATATACTCAATAAAGGAGAGAATCTAGGCACCATCTCTTTTTCTGAAAAAGGAGATAGAATCTATTTTTCTAAAAGCTTAAAAGATAATACACAAACATTTCAACTCTATACGGCGACTATGAATCCAAATAGAGAAGGAGAATGGATTAATATTACAGCTTTACCTTTTAATGATACGACATACTCTATAGAAAATCCACATCTAAGTAAAGATGGAAAAACTCTTTATTTTTCTTCTAATATGCCAGAAGCAATAGGAGGGTATGATATCTTTAAAGTAGCGATACAAAATGACGACTCATACGGACCTGTAGAACGTATAGAGGGCTCTGTAAACACTGTTCTAGATGAAAAGTTCCCACAGACTTCTTTAGATGAGAAGTATCTTTACTTTTCTTCTAATGGACATAATAGCATAGGAGGGTTCGATATTTTCAGGTCTCGTCATACAGCATTAAACTATGTTGCAACTCGTAACCTTGGAAATACGATTAACTCTTCTAAAGATGAGATAGCCTACATTCCAGCAACAGAAACCATAGGATATTTTACTTCAGATAGAGAAGGTGGTAAAGGAGGATATGACATATACAAGATAGAGGAATATATTATTGACCAAAATGTAACAGGAATTATACGAGATACAGAAACTCAAATTCCATTAGCTAATGCTACTGTTGTACTATTAGATGCAGATGGGGAAGAAGTTGCCATTGCTAATTCTGAAGAAAATGGTGTATATAGTTTTCCTGTAGATGCGTTTTTAGATTATACTATTTTGGCTTACAAAGAAGGGTTTGAACGCAACTCAACATCTTTTGACACAAACACCAACCTAGTTTCTACATTTGAAACAAATATCTCATTAGATGCAAAAGCTGCTGAGATCGTAGAAACAAAAGAAAAAGCTTTTATAAAAATAGATAATATTTTATTTGACTTTAATAGTGATAAAATCAAAGATATTTCTACCATTACATTGAATACTGTTATTGCAACTTTACAGCAGAATCCAGATATCAAAATTGATATCAAAGCACATACAGATATACAGGGTAGTAACACATATAATTTAAAACTATCTAAAAAGAGAGCAGCTTCTGCAATGAGTTACATCATACAAAAAGGAATTTCAAAAGATCGTCTTACATCAGAAGGATATGGAGAATCACAACCTTTAATAGATTGTACAACATGTAGAGATGATCAACACGAAAAAAATCGCCGTGTGGAGTTTATCATTGTAAGAGATTAAAAAATTACTTCAAACTAAAAAAGACCGTTACGATTATTTCATAACGGTCTTTTTACTTTATATGTGATATTACTTTTAAGAAACTGCTTTTAATTTCTTAAGTGTAGATTTATTAAGCTTACTTTCTGCATATTCTTTTGTAACAATCAACTCTTTTTCTGAAGAGCTAGGCATTTCAAACATAGCATCTGTCAAGATAGCTTCACATAGCGATCTTAATCCACGCGCTCCAAGCTTATATTCTATAGCTTTTTCTACTAGATAATCTAGTGCATCGCCTGTAATATCAAACTCGATATTATCCATAATAAACAGTTTTTTATACTGCTTTACTATCGCATTTTTAGGTTCAGTAAGAATTGCTCTTAAAGTTCCTTTATCTAGAGGATCCATGTGTGTTAACACCGGTAAACGTCCTATGATTTCTGGAATAAGACCAAAATCTTTTAAATCTTTAGGAATAATATACTTAAGCATATTATCAAGATCTACAGCATCTTCATTTTTACTAGCACTAAAGCCCATAGCTTGCATATTAAGACGTTTTGTGATGTGTCTCTCTATACCATCAAAAGCGCCTCCTGCAATAAATAAGATGTGCTCTGTATTTACTTCTATAAATTTTTGATCAGGATGCTTACGTCCTCCTTTAGGTGGAACGTTCACAATAGTACCTTCTAAAAGCTTCAATAAGGCTTGTTGTACGCCTTCTCCACTTACATCTCTTGTAATAGATGGATTATCACTTTTACGAGCTATCTTATCTATCTCATCTATAAACACAATACCTCGCTGTGCCTTTTCTAGATTATAATCTGCTGCTTGTAAAAGACGCGTTAAGATACTTTCTACATCTTCTCCTACGTAACCAGCTTCTGTAAGTACCGTAGCATCTACAATAGCTAGGGGTACATTAAGCATTTTTGCTACCGTCTTAGCAATAAGTGTTTTTCCTGTTCCAGTTTGCCCAACCATGACAATATTACTCTTCTGGATTTCAATATCATCATCATCTTTAGGCTGTAATAAACGCTTATAGTGATTATAAACAGCAACGGCCATTACTTTTTTAGTGTAATCTTGGCCTATTACATATTGGTCTAGAAACGTTTTAATCTCTTGCGGCTTTTTCAACATTAAGTCACCATCTAGGTCATTGGTATCAACATCTTTCGATTCTTCAACCACAATGCCATGGGCTTGCTCAATACAACGATCACAAATATGTGCATCTAATCCAGCAACAAGTAAATTTGTCTCTGGTTTTTTTCTACCACAAAACGAGCATTCTAAATCTTCTTTTGCCATGTAAACTAATTATTATTAATGAGTATACGCTTTCGCGAAAGCGTACCCACAAGAATTAATCTCTTTTTAATATCTCATCGATCATACCGTACTCAAGTGCCTTATCAGCCTTCATCCAGTAATCACGGTCACTATCTGCATATACCTTATCATATTCTTGTCCAGAATGCTTTGCTATTATTTTATAAAGCTCTTCTTTTAAGATTAAGATTTCTCTAGCAGTAATTTCAATATCGGTTGCTTGTCCTTGAGCTCCACCCATAGGCTGATGAATCATCACTCTAGAGTGAGGTAATCCACTACGCTTCCCTTTTGCCCCTGCACATAATAATACGGCTCCCATAGAAGCTGCCATTCCTGTACATATTGTTGCAACGTCAGGTTTTATAAACTGCATTGTATCATAAATACCTAATCCTGCATATACACTCCCTCCTGGAGAGTTAATGTATATCTGAATGTCTTTAACAGCATCTGTACTTTCTAGAAACAATAACTGTGCTTGTACAATGTTAGCCACTTGGTCATTAATTCCGGTTCCTAAAAAGATAATACGATCCATCATTAAACGTGAAAATACATCAAATATGGCAATATTCATCTGACGTTCTTCAATGATATTTGGAGTAAGACCCATAGGTGTCATACTACTTACGATCTTTTCATAATAAGTAGAACTGATGCCTTGGTCTTTGATTGCAAAATTCTTAAACTCTTTTCCGTAGTCCATATATTTTATTCCTCTGATTTTTATATTACAAAAAAACGTTTTACTCCTAAAAGTAAAACGCCTTAAAGATACTTATTTATAGACAAGTATTCTAATTGTATACTTCCTTTACAAATTCGTCAAACGTTACTTTCTTAGTCTTAAGGTTTACATTTTCCTTAAAGAACGTAAGCATTTTTTGATTCATCAGTTGTTCAGAAAGTCTTTTCACCTCTTCTTGGTTCCCTAGAATACGTGCTGCAATGTCTTCTAATTCTTTATCCTCAGGGTTCATTTGACCATATTGCATCATTTGCATTTTGATCATATCCTTCGCATATTCTTTCAATTCTTCAAAAGTTACTTGCAATTTATTATCTTGAATAATCTTACCTTCTATAAGTTGGTAACGCAATCCTTTTTCAGAACGATTATATTCTTCTATAGCTTCTTCTATAGTCATAGGATTCTCTCCTGTAGATTGGATCCATTTTTGAAGAAAACTAGCAGGCAAATCAAATTTTGTTTCTGCTATAAAGTGCTCAGTAACATCATTCATTAATTGCTGGTCACTTTGCTGTTGAAATTGCTTTGCAGCATCTTCTTTCATTTTTTCTTTAAGCTCTGTTACTGTTTTTACAGCATCTTTCCCATACAGTTTATCAAATAATTCTTGATCAAACTCTGCAAGCTCTCTTGTGTTTATTTCAGAAATTGTAAAAGTTACTTCTGCATTAAGCTCTTTTGCTTCATCCTCAGTTTTCTTAAATGCATTTTGGTAGCTATGCGCTTCACTGAAAAGTCCTTTTGTCTTTACAGTAATAACATCACCTACTTTTGCTCCTTTAAAAGCATCTGTATTTTTCTTTCCTTTAAGTTGAGCAATTTCAAAGGTAGCTGTATTATCAAGTTCTAGTTCTTCATTTACAAAAGCACCTGTTACTTCAGCATCTTTTACTACCTCCGTTTGAGAAGTCAGTTTACCATATTGTTTTTGTATGGTTGTCAACTGATTTTCAATCATTTTATCATCTGCATGCACCTCATACCCTACAATTGCTTTTTTAGGTTTAAGGTTTATTTCAAACTTAGGAGCCATCCCTAATTCAAATTCAAAGGTATAATCTTCTAGATTCCAATCGAAATCTTCTTGATTTTTAGGAAGAGGGTTTCCTAGTACATCTATTTTTTCTTCAGAAAGATATTTACCTAAGGCGTCTTGAAGTAATTTATTTACCTCATCTACACGAACTGCCATTCCGTATTGTTTCTGAACAAGCCCCATAGGCACATGTCCTTTTCTAAATCCTGGAATGTTTGCTGTTTTGCGATAATCCTTTAGAATAGATTCTACTTTATCTTGATAATCGTCTTTTGCGATATCTACTTTGATAATAGCATTAAGCTCATCGATTTGCTCCTTTGTAATATTCATTCTTCTCTTAATTTAAGGGCGCAAAAATACGTTTTTTTTTACACCGTAACAATATTTTAATTTCTTGTCTTCTGTTGTTTCACATCTTCTTTAAGGAATTGAAATAAAACACTTTGGAATATACTAAGCAAAATACTAAAGAGTATTGCTATCCAAATACCGCTAACTTCAAAACCTCCAATAAAATAATCTACCAATAAAATAAGTACTGCATTTACAACTAACAGAAATAGTCCAAACGTGAGTATTGTAATAGGTAACGTAAGAATTACTAATATAGGCCTTACCACAAACCTTAAAAATGCTAATAAGATAGCAACCCAAAGAGAGGTCATAAAGCCATCTACAGAAACTCCTGGTAATACATTTGCCAGAATGAGCACTGCAATGGTCGTTAGTATAATTTTAAAAATAGATTTCATAATGCTATTGATAAAGCAAATAGAATACCAAAAAAAAAGATGCACTAAATAAGTGCATCTTTTACCATTTTATATATAATAGACTGTCATTTAGTCATTACTTATCGTCACTGTTGAGAAGTTACCAATATCTACACCTGGTATAGTAGAACCATACTGTGCATTAATAGCATCTAAAAGTACATTTGCCGTAAGTGCATACCCTCTAGGCGTTGGATGAACACCATCTAAAGAAAATGCGCCTCCAGTTACAAATGTAGATGTTAATAGACCTCCATTAAATGATGTACCACCGTTAGCTACTTGCTGTAAGGCTGAACGAGCATCTGCAAAAGCAAGTCCGTTTGCATTTGCTACAGCTTGAATCGTAGCATTGTATGATGCTTGTGCGACATTAACTCTAGCTTGTTCTGCTACGGTTAATACAAACTGATCTGCCAAAGGCACAGAAACACCATTAATTAACGTAGGGTCATTATTAATAAGAGTACCTAATACTCCTGATGATGTTAAAGGCATTAAATCTGCACTTGTTACCTGACGTAGCTGTCCTAATAGATTTGCTGTTGCTGCATCAAGATTTACTGGTGGTCCTTGAAGGATCGCACTTACATCAGTAAGATCATCATCTGTCATGATAGGGAAGTTCACTCCTGCTACAA
>CAKZKZ010001012.1 GCA_937124495.1 uncultured Dokdonia sp.
CTCAGAAGGTTCAAATTATTAAATTTCATAATATGTTGTTTAGATTGTTTAGTGTTTTCTTTTAGCTTCTACCCAAGCATTAAATACTTCGACGCCAGTTCCTGCTGGGTGTGGGAATGTGCCTCCTAATAGAGTGTTGGGAACTTCAACGACGATAGATAGGATGTTTGTTCCATCAAAGTCGTCATTTCCAGGGTTATTAAATCCGTTTGGAGCAGCTCCTCCAACAACAGCATTAAATTGATTGAAATCAAAGAAGAATGTGTCTTCGCGTAATCCAGCAAAATAAGAGATTCCGTTTGCTGTCTCAGTCGTGGCAGTAGCTCCTGTAGAAATATCTACTTGTGCAGTAAATTGTGTGTCTGCATCAATAGTACTGTTTAGTCCAGTGCTATTAGGTGCGTACGGACCAAAAAAGTACATAACTCCGTTTCTTGGAATAGCTTGAATGATTAAATCTTCAACAAGATCTCCATCCGTATCGATGTTAATCTCTACCAGAACATTCTCATCAAATTGTGCGTTACTACCTGGAGGAAGTAATCCTTGAACACTGGCTACAAAAACGGTATTGTCTTGTGTAGCACCTTCAAAGGCATAAAAATCGGTGATGTCTGCAGTCGTCGCTGCAACATCTGGGGCGTCAACGTGATCTGCAGCAACCAAAGCAAATGTAAGTGCTAGTGCTATGCAACCACCTAGGGCTAATAAACTTGTTTTTTTCATAATAGTTATTTTAAAAAATGTTTTACGGCGAGACTTACGAAGATGTGTAAAGGGCGGTTTTGTAGAGTGTGTTAAAATTTTCTTAATAAAAAACAGGTATAATTACTCTTACTTGTACTTTAAGTTTCTTTTTTAACAGAAAAGGCCTAATTTAGTTCGCTACCAAAAACATATTATTGTGGGAAAAAACGAGCCAAAATTAGATCTTCTCATTCCAAAAATATTAGTGCTATTATATCTTGTTATAGGCATTGTGCCAAGATTTAAAGCTGTAGACCCTATTGGTTCTCAATGGTTTTATTTTTCTGTGGTTAACTTATTGAGTCTTTTTTATATCTATGCAAATAGAGAAAAGGTTGCAGTTTTTAAAAAGCAACGGCAAGTATCATTATTTTTTGGGAGTTATATGCTCTTCTTTTTAGTAGGAGGTATTTCTGTTCTTGGAGCGTTTAATCTCTCAGAAGGGCTTAAAGATTTCGCAAGAATAGCAATATCACTTATTGCTGTTATGAATCTATTTTTAATTTTGAAGATCGCCCCTAAAGTTTTATTTGAATATATAGTTAAGGTATCTCATATATTAGTAATCTATATAGCAATTCAAGTAATATGGATATTTTTAGATAGTGATACCTATAGGAACACGACATTATTATTAGAAACATCTTTAGGTACTTATGGTACTCAAAATGCAACTGCCGCTACGCTAGCTATTCAAATTCCTTTCTTATTATGGGGAATTGTAAAACATACAGGTAAATGGAAAATAGTTAGCATGGTTAGTTTACTTATGGGGGTTTCTGCCTTACTTTTTGTAGGAGCTAGAACTGCTGTTTTTGGCTTGATTATTTATGTAGGTATTTTTCTAGTGTACTTTGTTTTAGATAGTATACGAAATAAAACTATTACTTCTTCATCTAAAAAGATATTACTTCCTTTTGTCGGGATTCTAATAGTATCGTATCTTTTTTCAACGAATATTAATAGAATTGATCCTTCAAGAGCGAATACGTTTAAGGAATTATTAATAGCACCACCGTTAAATGCAGATACTAATGGAACCAATCCAAAAGCGGAAGATGTAGTAAGTTCTGGTAGTGCACGTCCTGTATATTATGAAATAGCTTTAGATGATTTTAAAGCAAACCCCATTTTTGGGGTAGGTTTAGGGAATTGGAAACTGACTAGTAAGGATAAATATTTTGCAACAGCTAAAAAAGATAAATTTATATATCCATTACGAGTACATAATGATTTTCGACAAATGCTTGCAGAAGTTGGATTTGTTGGCTTTATAACATACTTCTTTATGTTCATAGTGCTTATATTTTGTATTCTGAAATTATTTTTCAAGTATCAGCATCATGAAGACCGATGGATATATGCTATTGTTTCTCTTTCTTTATTAGCATATGGATTTGATGCTTTGCTTAACTTCCCATTAGAAAGAACTCCTATTCAAGGACATTTTGTGGTGCTCGCATCTTTAATCTTAGTTTTCTTTTAT
>CAKZKZ010001013.1 GCA_937124495.1 uncultured Dokdonia sp.
TCTTTTAATTAATGAAATAGCTCCTTTTAATTGACGTATGCGCACACGGTTGAAATCTAAATCTACTAAGTCTTTATCATATGTTGTGTCATTACCAAACCCAAAGAAGTTTTGAGCAAAATTCGGGCTGTTATATTTTAACTCAATGCCAAAGTTCCAATTGTGAAATATGTTAGCAAATTCTCCATTATAACTTACATCATATCCTGAGTTTCCAGAATAAAAGGAAGCACTTACGATATGCTTTGTTGTAAATGGATTACTCTGTAAACCGTGTGTTGTAAATGTATTTGTAAACCCTATTCTAAAACCATCATCAGGATTAGATCCAATAATAGGCAGAAACTGATTGATATTTTCTTTTCGTTTTTTATAATCGTAATTATTCATTTCATACTCGTCTACAAGCCATTTTTTTGATCGCTTATTTACGATGGTGTTCTCTTTGTTTTTATAGTCATATATCTTTACTTTTTTTGTGTTTTTAAAATCATAGGTATCGTTCTTTTTACCTCCGATGACTTTAATTTTGATAAGGTGATCTCCTTCTCCTGTAACATTAAAAGTATCTTTCCCTTCAAGACCGTATACCCAAATTTCTTTAGTCTCGGATGCATTGAATGTACGTTCAAAAATACCATTGTCTTTACGCATAATCTCTACACGTGTTTGTCCATTAGGAAGTCTTTCTATATTAAAAACATCAGCTTTTTGAGTCCCTATTAGTACAGCATGCTTATTTACATACTCAAAATAAGATCTAGCAATGGTTAAGATATTACCACGTCTACCTTTCAATTTTGATTTGATTTCTTCTATGGTTTCTCCCTTCATTTCTTCAGGAAGATTTTCAAAGGCTTTTGCTATGATATCATCAGTGACGTTATCTTGAATGTATTTGGCTTCTTTTTCCCAAGCAGCCCAATCTGATTTATTAATAAATGATTCGTCTAATGGATATGGTTCAAAACTAAACCATCGAGGGCTTTTTAATTCGTCATCAAAAGATTGCATCATTCGTAAAGCGGGTACAGCAACGCGTAAGAAACCAAAGATACTTCCATCAAACACAGAGAAGGCTTGATCTCTATCTCTTGGAATAGGCTTATATGTTTTTTTGCCATTTTCTTTATATACAGCCCATCTCCATTGATCTTCATGGCGATCCCAATCGCCAATAAGCATATCAAAAAGACGCGCTCTGATATAAGAAGATTCATCTACAGCTGACTTTCCGTTTTTATGAATTTCTTGAAGTACATCAGAGGTGCTTACAATATCCTGAGGATACCCAAAACTCTTCTCATCTTTATGACCAGATTCTACACGTTCTTCTAGTAAATATAGCTCGTCTCCATATTCATCATTGTATTCTCCTAAGGCTTCTTGTTTAGGAATATAATACAAGTTTGGATTCGTGTGATACACATTCGCAGCATCAGATAATGTTCCTATTGTTGTGGCGGTATATGGATGTGCAGCAGTATAAAAATCTAATACAAAACGATCTGCAAAACTACCTTCAAGGTCTTCTTCTACATAAGACTCTTTAAATGCGGTTGCTTGTAAAAACTTTGTGGCACTTTTACGAAGGGCACGCATTACATATTGTTTGCCTTCTTTATCTTCAAGACGTAAAGATTTAGATTGGTGACCTCCACCACGTCTTACTGGAGTGAGTCCTCCTAATAAAGTGTCTATAAATGCAACAGGAGCATTTACTTCTTTACTATAAAATTCACGATACCGTTTTCCCCAAAGTCCTTTATAAAGCTTGCTTTTTTCTGTTTCTTCGCTAGCGTATACAGAAGATTTTTTGCTTTCTGGATAGGTGCTTTTAGGGTCAAAAGAAATATTAGTTGTGTGTGCTATATCTTTAAAAAGAGTTGTTGTGAATAACACACTATTTTCATTTTTAAAACTTACAGTTACACTACCGTTTGTATGTATGTCAAGACGCGTATATCCTTTTTCGCTTGAAGCGAAATCAGTACTGCCCTTAGCTACTTTTTGTACTCCTTTTGTATCACCAGCAGCACCACTAATAATTTGTGGAACTCCAAAGTCATTTATGTATTGTAGGTTTTTATCACTACCAGATACAAATAGTATTTTTTCATTTTCTTGCGCCATTGTAAGCAGTCTATTGCGTAAACTTCTGTATTGTGTGTGTTGAAAATCCTCTTGAGAAAAACCACCTGTTCTTGCAAAAAAGCCAGTTTTAGATACCGATAACATGGGATGATGAATCGCAATAATTTTTGTTTTGGCTTGTGCCTTTTTTAAGATGCTTTCAAATTCTAAAAAGAAATCATTTCTGTTTTTGATGTCACAATCTTCATTAAGATATGTTTGTTTGTCCCAGTTCTCAAGATACCATTGAGAATCTATAGTTATTAAAATTGCATTATCAGTAAGATCTGTCTTTTTTATAGGACATCCTTTGTCTGGATAAAATTTAGCATCACTATTTTTTTGAATATATTTTTCAAAGGCTTTCACGCCCTTGTAACCTTGATCTTCCCATTCGTTATTTCCAGGTGTAAAAATAACTTTCCCTTTAAACGATGATGTTGTTTTAAGTTGTGCATCTATACTAGGTTTTGTTTGATCATTAAAACCAGTTTCAGGAGTCGTGTTTCCTAGGATTAATAGTATAGATTCTTTAGAAGCCTCTTCTACGATGTTTTGTAAGGTAGTTTCTGAATCGGGTGTATTTGTGTTTCCAGTAATATACACTGACATTTCTTTTTCTTGTCCATAGGTATACGATGTTATACATAATATAAGAACAAAGAAAACTTTGTAAATATGGTTTTTAGAGTTCATTGTTTATAAGGTTTGATAGCGGTTGTTTTTAAAAAATACGATCCCTGTGAAAGTATGGTAGGTATACTTTCAATATGAAATTATAGTAATGTTATATTAATTATTGATGATTCTAGGGGTAACGTATCATCAACAAAGCTTATTCTTTATATATGGTTCTACATCTAGGACATTGTCTGCCAGTGGTTGTGCTTTTTAATTTGATTCCATTAAGATGGGTTACGATAAAATCTTGTACAAAAGCATAGTTGGCTTCGTGATTATTTACATCAATCTGAGGATCTTTATATTTTTCACGTATTACATTTTCATATTCCTGATCTCCCCAGCAATTTGGACAGACCCCTTGTGTGAGTTCTTTCAGTTCCTTTTTAGAACTTCTGCCTAATAGTTTTTTGAGAAAGTTCATATCGTTGTATGTGTACTACTTGTATGTATATACGTAACTAATTCCTTAGGATTCTTTTTTTTAGAAGTTATATTTTCTAAAGGAACTGGTTTAAAGCTTTTGTAATTGTCAGAATTTCCCAATATTTTAGATAAGTAATGTGATAAATAATTACTTATATCAACAAGTGTTGAAGAAGCAAGGCTTGGGTATCCTAATTTTTTGGTTGATTTCATGCGTTGGTTGGTTGTTGTTCCTGCATCTGTCGAAATGTTCTAAAATACCTTTCAAGAGATATGAAAAATAATTATATCTAGTCTTTCAATTACATTATTCCTTAAGTTGTGTGATAAATTTTGTATCGTATTTAATATGCCCATCTTTACGCATAGCACTTAATGTATTGCTTACAGTTTGTCTAGATGTATTGGTCAATCCAGCAATATCTTTATGAGTTAATAAGTTTTTGGCGACTAGGTTCCCCTCTTCATTTGGTGCTCCAAATTGAGTCACATAATCTTCAATAAATTCTTTAATGCGGACACCGCTATCTTTATAAAGAAGGTCATGTAGTTTTCGTTCTAGTCGTTTGATACGTGTGCCATATATTTTTAGTACCCCATTTTTAAGAGACTTATGTTTTTGCATAAGCTCTTCCATTTTTTCAGATTCTATATAGCAGATAATACAATCTTCTAGCGCATAAGCTACTTCTTCTGAGGCCATGTCTTCATCATATAGTGAAAGCTCCCCAAAAATGTTTCCTCGTTTTGCAACATACTTTACGGTATGTGTATTCTTGTCTACAATTTTTACAGTTCCTTTTTTAAGAAAGAAGATACATTTCTTGTCCGCGCTTTGAAGGTGAATGATTGATCCTTTGTCTATATTCTCCATTTCTAGGATTTCACATATAGACATCATCGTGACAAGTCCTAGTTTCCTAAAAAGATTAAACTCTTCTAAGAACCAATATTTAGTTAGTGTTTTCAATAATTTAAAATAAGATTACCCAAAAATAAATAAATGTAGCACTTGGATATAGTTTTAAAAAACTAGAAGTTACTCTACGCGACATTTATTGAATTTTTTTATTTAGAACACTAAAATGTAACACAAATATTACTTTCCTTGTGATAAATATAATCCCATTTTAATTTTCCAATAGGGTATTTGTTCTTCAAAGTAGGTGAAAAATGCTTTTAAACTATTAGCATCTTCCACTTCTTTTTGAGCATTCTTGATTTGTTCGATTTCATGTGTTGATATAAACTGATAGAAATCGATTTCCATACCTTCCTCATGCAACTTTAATACGTGATTGTATATAGAACCTAGCGTAAGGTTTCGTGCTTCTGCAATTTCTTCTATAGAGAATCCTTTTTCAATATATTTACGGGTCTCTTCGTATGTTTTGCCTCCTTTTAATTTTTTAGGTTTTGCAATATGCGCTTTGATTACTTTAAGGAAATCAGGAGCATATTTATCAAGTTTTGCTTGCCCTACACCACTTATGGCAAGAAATGCTGCTTCTGTAGTAGGTTCTTGATCTTCCATATCTTTAAGACTGGCATCACTAAAGATGATATAGGCTGGGACGTTCTCATCACGGGCTAATTCATTACGTAATTCGCGTAATTTCTCAAAGAGCGTTCCTTTTGGTTTTTTAGGTTTACGTTCTTTGACAACTTCAACAATTGGTTGGATGAGGTTAGCGAGTTGTACTTTCTGACCATTAAATAAAACCTCTTTAGCCAGCGGAGTGAGAAGAAGGCGTCCGCTTTCGCGAAAGCGTATTTCCAACAACCCTTGATTGATCATTTGAATGATATATTGTTGCAAATCTTTCCAAGCGATATCCTTGGCAGCACCGAAGGTTTTGATATGTTGATATCCTTTGTCATATACCGCTGCATTTTGAGAACCTCGAAGTACGTCTATGACCATTCCTAATGCTTCTTGCTCTTTTAATCGGGTAATACCTGAAAGTACTTTTTGAGCAGTGAGTGTACCATCAAAATATTCAGGTGTGTTTTTGCAGATATCACAGTTTCCACAATCTTCCAAGAGAAATTCTCCGAAGTAATTCAGTAATACTTTACGACGACAACTCAACGCTTCTGCATACTGTTGCAT
>CAKZKZ010001014.1 GCA_937124495.1 uncultured Dokdonia sp.
ATGGCTTTCATATTATCCTCGAGGGACACCCCTCTTTTCTTTAATTCTACAATTACTACATCGAAATGCTTAGAGTCTTTAGGGTCATTAGAGAAAACAAATGCAAAGTCTGGTCGGTCATCGTCTCGTTCGGAATCTTCCCCATCGGTAATGAATTTAATTAGTTCTCCAATTTCTTTGTCACTAAGGGCAGCTTTGTATGTCATGTACTTATCATCCAGAAGCCAAGCATTATTTCTGAAAATATCCTCCGTATTGTCTTCGCCTTTGAAGTATTTTTTAGCTGCAAAGAGCTTATGGAGTTCAGCTTCACTTTCGGCATCCGATGAGTTCTTTAGTTTGTCAATAGTTATCTGTCTAAAAAGAATGTATTCAGTTAAGGCTCTTGAAGACATGTCGATCGCCTTCTCGTAATCTTCCTTAGTTAATTTGGTTGCATTCAAAATTTTCCTCTGATCTTTAAGGAATGAATTTTGAGCAGATTTGAGCACTTCGTTCTGTGAAAAATAACCAATTTTTTCGGCTTGAAAATAACCACCTAAATGCGGAAACTTATTAATTAAATGCTTTTTAGATGCAGTATTCCTTTTTTTGACGCGAGGAATCCTTTCTTCAATTATTTTAGCAACTTTCTTTAAAAATATTGATCTTACTAAAGGTAGTTCGGAGTCTGAAATTTCCATAGCCTGTCTTGCGACATCTATTTTTCCAGTAAAAGCCTCAGAGTAAAGTAAAAAGACCATCTTGTACCCTACAGGGATGTTTTCTTTAGCTACTATGTCTATTTTTTCGTTCCGATTATCAACAGCGAGAGCTGCAATAAGTGATGTTTCTGATGGGTCTACTTTTTCTATACTAAAATATAGTCCAAATTTATCAATCAAATTGATACCGCCATCTACTTCTACATATTCAAAATTAGGAATGTCATTTTGGTTGATGGAAGCATTAGAGGATTTGCTTTCAACTGTAGAAGTTATATTTATAGTGACTGGACTTTTTTCTTGCTTTGCTTTATGCAGAATAGAGTAATATTTTTCAAGAATTTTTGTCTTAATGTTTTCAGGGTTTATATAGTCATAAGATTTCAGTTTAGATAAAGTGTATCCTGTCATTTCTAGTGTGGATCCGGATGCACGTTTTTTTACTTTCTCTTTCTCTCTATCATCATCATCAAAATCTTCGTTAAAATTAAACGTGGATTTCTTTACTTCATCATGGTAGCTAGTTATTTTAACATTATTAAAATAACATAGATATATTAATCTTCCTAGGCCCTTATGACTAGGATCATCTGCGTCAAGCAATTGTGAAAATTTATTAAAGTTTTCTTCTGTAAACCCCTCACCATTATCCTCAATAGAAACCTTTAATGTTTCAGGTTTATTCATTGCAGAAGCAGTAATCTGAATATTAATTTCGGTGGCATTTGCATCGATAGAGTTGGCAATTGCTTCAAAAAAAATCATTTCAAATGATGAGCTCCCAAAAAAGAGCTTTATTGCTTGTCCAAGCTTTATTTTCATAACACTTTGTTTGAATGGTTTGTAAGGTTAGAATTTCTAATTCTAACCTATTTCTCTAGAGAGTTCTAAAGATACGCATATGTGTAGTTAGTCTACAGTTGAGCAGTGATATTCTTAAAGTAGTTATACATATTTGTATATGATGTGTCGATTGATGTCAGAAAATAGGGGAGATTTTGGGGATGCTATAAGATTTTATTTATAACATAGGAGCTATGTATACGCACAACAAATCCGATTACTTCTTTGTTGCGTAAATTAAATTATTTGTTGTGGGTTTTGTGAACTCTACACCTTGCTTTTAGTTATTTCACTTCTGTTTTAAAATGAATACAGACTAACGCAACAATAATACATTGTGTTATTTGTTGCGTATGATTTTATTTTAGTTCAGTTAATGTTAAGTCAACCAACCGTTCTAATTGAACTTTACCTAATGAATGTTTTAAAGTTGTAATATATGGGCCATAACTCAATTTCGGTCTCGTAATAGATTTGTTGTAATAAAGAGTGTCCAGCGAGTTTGTTTCTAAATACTCCTGAAAATTAGAATGAATAAAGAATCTGACTTTTTCTCCAGGAACTAATTCATCACACTTAAAAATCAAGTTTCTGGCAATTCCATTTTTGATATCATCTTTTGTAAGATTAAAAATCTCTGGTATAAATAAGATTTTATCATTTTTTAAAACTCTTAAATGCAACTCTACATTTCTTGCTGTATTGTTGCCAGTATTAATTATCATAAAAGAAGATCGAACATAATCATCATCGATTGGTTTTGAAATGTTATATTCTATAGCTCTTAGCTCGACTTGTTCAAAATACTTAAGGACAATAGGTAAAGTGAAGATCAGTTGGACAAAACTAATCATAATAGCAAAAATAGATAGTACTAGGGGAAGATTCAATTTATTTATGCTTGTTCCAAGTTTTTGGCTTTTATTTTTCTTTTTTTTCTTGGCCATTTAAAATTATAAAAAACCCCAAAATATATTGCGGAGCAAGGTTAGCATGTTTAGATAAATAGATTTCCAATTTTATCTCTAGACTCTAATTTTGTTTTTTCAGTTTTCCACTTATTTACCATCCCTTCAAATTCATTAAAAAGTGCTGGATTTCTTTTTTCTCGGATATAAATAATATAAGGTCTGAAACAATTGAAATATCTTACCATTGTCCCCGTTAATGCTGTTCTAATTACTTCTTCATCATATATTCCTTGTAGGATTCCCCTTGAGTAACCTTCAAAAGTATTCAGAACTGAGTGAATATATCCTCTAAGATCGGAATCAGTTTTAAATTTTTCCAAAATAGTATTTAATGGTATTGCATCATTAATATCTATACCTCCAAGAGCTTCTCTCAATTCTTTTGTTTTGTTTTGATTTCGAAATACGACAATAGCATCTTGCGCTGCAATCCTTCTATTCCAATCATGGTTCTCTTGATGAATCTCTTTAGTGAGTTTAATCGATTCAATAGCACTCGTTAATTGTTTTCTTGCAAGTCTAATTTGATTTCCAGCATAATATAATCCTCCAATTGTGAGTAGGAGTGCTAGTGAAGTTATAATAATGCTTATGATTTCGTAGTTGCTCATTGACATTTTTTAAATAGCAATTTTTGTTTTATATATAAAATATAGCGAATCATTTTAATTGTTTTTTTTGTATTCTTTAATTTCATGATGGAATTTACCATTCCAAGGAATAGTATAACTATCCCAAACGTCCACTTTTTTATGTTGTTCTTTCATTTGAGCCATTGCTAATATTTTTCCATTACTACGCAGATTGATTAGGCCATAGTGCGTACCTGAACTACTAGTAGCACGAGCTAATTCAGTTGAAAAGAATAGAGGGTGATCGCCTCGAGTGTGTCGACAAGAAGAACCAACAGCATCGGACATTGGATGATCAAATGATTTGTTATCTCCTGATGAAACAACGTTTGCCATTGGTTTAACCTTCTTAAGGTAATCTACTAAATAATCAGATGATCCGTGATGACATGCTTTAGCTACGTCTACTCGAAATGGATTCTTATCTCCATAATGAGCTAATAGATGAAGTTCTGCTGGGATATTGAGGTCACCACCAAGCAAAATGGAATGATCTCCATAGAGAAATTTTAGAACAAGTGAATGCCCATTAATTGTATGAGAATCACTAATACCTGGATTTTCTTTTGCTATGTTTTCGGCTTCTGGAAATGTTATATATTCCAATTTATCATCTTTATTACTACTTGGTACTGGTCCAAGTATTTCAATTCGTAGGCAGTTATTAGAAGAACGGTCAAATCCATCTATTGTCTTGTTGTGTATTGTTAAACACTTAGCTCCTTTTAATCTACCTTGTTTTTTAGCGTTAATAGCTGCTTGCCAGAACTTTTTAAAAGTGCTCATTAGAAAACCACCATCGATAAGTTTTTTTGCGTCTGATAGGCTACTGTATGTTTCTGTGAGTACTGTTCTTGTTTTACCATTTATTATTTGATTTGTTGTGCGCCCCATTTTAGTGTTTCTGCCAGGAGGTTTTTTGTCATATCGGATTATTCCATTATGATAAATATGCTCTATTTTAAATCTACTATCATTTATTATAGGTGTTAATCCATTAAAATGATCCCAGTCTGGATGACTCATTATTATAGCCTTGATATTAATTTCACCTTCATCCTTTAAAATACGTTTGTATCTATGAAGTATAAATTTGTAATATTTTGAAGATGGCCCTCCATCTAAAAGGATAATACCTTCAGGTGATTCTATGATAGCACCATCACCTTGAGCTACATCTACAAAAAATATTTTTAAAATAGGAGTGTTTCTTACATCTTTCTTTTTTACCCAGCCAGACTTTCCTCTTCCTCTAGCATCAATTTCATAAGCATCTTGTTTTTCATTAACTACATCAAGTCTAGTTCCCAAGAGTACATGATTAATTACTCTTTTAAACTTGTCTGTTTTGAAGATTAAAGTTTCTGCTTTATTACCATATACTGTTTCCATATTGTTTTTATTTTTTGAACTTAATCTATATCTATAAAAGCTATCTTGGTCAAGATTCTAGACATTGTTTTAATCCCATCTATTATAAACTGCATTTATATGGTCAACCCCATCTCTCATTAAGTAGAAAAAACCTAGTTGTTCTGTCTCAATATAGCATACTTCAGTATTTATATTAGATTCATCAATTGCACTACAAGCATATTTCGTAAAGACTACTTTATTAATATTGCCTTCATATTTTAACTCTTTTAGACTTTCTTTAATTATTAATTGTGCGTAATCATAACTCCATCCATTAAAGCAATTTGGATGTTTCTCAAAAAGATCTTCTACGAATGTAATTGTTTGTGTATCTCCCATTTTCTAAATATTATTTTATAATGTCTTGTAAAAAAACAGGAGAATATACACATAGTAGCTCTTTTTATGTTACGGTTTTCCGTAAGTAATTAATAAAAAGGATTTTTAGGGTTTTATTCTTGGAATCTAATGTTTGATGAATGGAATGATTAATATCTTCTTTTATCTATGATATTTATTCAATGTTGAATTATATCTTACCATAGTTACCCTTTTATGTTTAATTGTCGGCTAACATTGGTTTTTCTATAAATAGAATATCTATTTTGGTCTATTCTTTAATCACCTTTTCTGTATCTAGAGGTAAGGTAGGGTAAGATGAGGGAACTACGGTTTTAAGGGTATAGGAGTATATATTGTATTGATTTTTAGTAATTTAATAGTTGGCAGGGTAGGTAGGGTAAGAGAATCAATTATTAAGATCCTAGAGTATTGGTTTTTT
>CAKZKZ010001015.1 GCA_937124495.1 uncultured Dokdonia sp.
CCCGCGACCCCCTGCGTGACAGGCAGATATTCTAACCAGCTGAACTACCAGACCGTTGCTTTGTTGCGGGTGCAAATATACACCCTCTTTTTACATCTGCAAACAAAAAAATAAAAAAATTACATAAATTTTTGTCGCTCTACCAAAAACGTAGTCAAAATAGGGCTAAACCCCTTCTCAATCACTGCCGGAATATACTTGATTCGGTATTGTGCGCATCGCAATTGCAAGTTTTTAAAATATGTCTCTACAGACGTTTTATAGATGTCTCTAATGGAATCTGCGTATAAATTGATGTGTTCGCCTGTTTCGACGTCTACAAAACGCTTAGGAGCATTAGAAAAGGTGAAATTATATTCTTTTTCTTCACTGTAGGTATGAAAAAGCACCACTTCATGCTTATTGTACTTTAAGTGCTGTAAAGCTTCAAATAATTGCTCTTGTTCTACATCACTTTGAAACATATCAGAAAATAAAAACACCAAAGAACGTCTCTTGAGCTTTTCAGCAATCAAGTGTAAGTGGGCATAGGTGGCTGTCTTTTTTTCTGCTTTCGCGAAAGCGGGATCCAGCGTCTTCCCTAATTGATCCAATAACATATGATGATGACGATCACTTCCTTTCTCAGATGTATAAAACTCATAGTCCTCTCCATAGATACTCAATCCTACAGCATCGCGCTGTTTCTTCATGAGATTCATAATCGCAGCACTTGCTAAGGCCGAAAAACTAATCTTATTAAGACTATCTATTCCGTGTTGAGCAACAGAAGGGTAATGCATCGAGCTACTATTATCTACAATGAGATGACAGCGTAGATTGGTTTCCTCTTCATAACGTTTGGTATACAGCCGATCTGTCTTTGCGTACAGCTTCCAGTCGATATGCTTGGTGCTTTCTCCGTTATTATAGACTTTATGCTCAGCAAACTCTGCCGAAAATCCGTGAAACGGACTCTTATGCATCCCAGAAATAAAACCCTCAACTACTTGCTTTGCAAGAAGCTCTAAGTTGCCAAAACCATTGGTTTTATGTAATTCGGATGTAATGTCCACAATAAAAAAGTTGATATTAGAAAAACGAAATCAGAAATGAATCCGTCATAAATATTGCAAAAGAAGCGATAGGCAAAGGAGACTGAGTAATTTTTAGATCCTCTTAGAAAGAGGATCTAAAAATTGTATTGAAGGCTACCCTTTATAAACCCCATCTACGATACCGTAGGCAACAGACTCATCTGCACCCATCCAGTGATCACGCTGAAAATCCTTCATGATTTTTTCAAACGTTTGATCACAGTTATCTGCTAGGATTTGAGCACTAAGCTCTTTTGTTTTGATAATTTCTTGTGCTGTAATTTGTATGTCACTCGCTTGTCCTTGAGCACCTCCAGAAGGTTGGTGAATCATGACACGTGCATGCGGTTGTATAAAACGACGCCCTTTTTCTCCTACAGAAAGAAGAAGCGATCCCATACTTGCCGCTAGTCCCGTACAAATCGTAGAGACAGGGCTCTTAATTTGCTTGATCGTATCATACATTGCAAATCCAGAAGTTACATATCCTCCAGGACTATTAATGAATAATTGAATCTCATCATTACTTATAGAATCTAGATATAATAAACGATCAATAACATGCTTTGCACTACTATCCTCTACCATTCCCCAAAGGAATATTTTACGCTGATCTAAAAGGGAGGTATCTATTGCGTCTTGTACTTTTGTCTTTTTTTCCATACTTGTGCCCACAAAGGTGGGGATCTTTTCATCTCCGTGAAGACGGAGACCTCATAAATATTAACTTAATTTCAATAAAAGTAGATGATGTACATGAGTTAGTTTTCGCGAAAGCGAACCTCAACTACTTCTGTAGCTAAAAATAAAAAAGGTTTGGCACTACACCAAACCTTTTGTATAATCTTAGCGTATCTTATTATAAAAGACCGTCAATTGCGTCTGTATATACTTTTTTAGGAGCAACACCTACCTGACGTCCTACAACTTCTCCGTTTTTAAACATTAATACAGTAGGGATATTACGTACTCCGTATTTTGCTGCAAACTCTTGATTTGCATCTACGTCTAGTTTTCCAACAATCGCTTTTCCTTCATACTCTCCTGCGATTTCTTCGATTACGGGTCCTACCATACGACAAGGTCCACACCAAGCAGCCCAAAAGTCTACCAGTACAGGTTTGTCACTATTTATTACTGCTTCTTCAAATGTTGCATCTGTGATTTCTAATGCCATAACTATGTAATTTTAAAGTTTTAATCCAATTTGATATGCAAACTTAGTCAAATATTTTG
>CAKZKZ010001016.1 GCA_937124495.1 uncultured Dokdonia sp.
ATTTACCAAAGGCAGCCTTAGCTAGTGGAGCGCTTCCTTCCTTTTTTCATCCTGTACGTTATGAAGGTAGATTGCTCATAGATGGAGGCGTGAAAAACAATTATCCAATAGATGAAGTTCGAGCAAAAGGAATGGACATTATTATTGGTATAGATGTTCAAGGTGATCTTAAAACGGAAGAAGAAATAAAGTCTGGTATAGATGTACTTCTTCAAATAAGCGATTACCAGGTTATGAATAATATTGATAAAAAAATAAAGAAAACAGATGTCTATATTTCTCCAGATATTGATGCGTACTCGGTACTCTCTTTTGATGACGGGGAAGCTATTATTGAAGCTGGTTATACCGAAACAGCTACTCAAAAAAATATCCTTAAAGAAATAGCGAGTCGTCAAAAGATAGTGGTGACACCTAATGTTATATTACCAAAGAATACCGATAGATATGTAACAACTATAGAAATTGAAGGAGTTACTAATTATTCGGAGTCTTATATTCTCGGAAAATTAAAAATAGACCCACCTACTGTCGTGACTCCAGAAGATCTAAATGATGGTATTAGTAATCTTTCAGCTACCAAAAATTTTAACCGTATTGATTACACCATTAATGAACAGGAGAATGGTAATACTATAATACGTTTTGATATTGAAGAATCACCCAGTAAAAATACATTAAGATTGAGTGTTCATTATGATGATCTATATAAGACTTCTGCGTTAGTTGGCTTTTCGCGAAAGCGGTTACTGACTGATAATGATAATTTTTATTTTGATGTTATCATAGGTGATAATATTCGATATGACTTAAGTTATTTTATAGATCGAGGATATCGGTGGAGTTTTGGGATGAATTCATCTTTTAATTCTTTTGAGATTGATGTTCCTGCTAGCGCAGTTTTTGGTTCGGCTACAGATGAAACAGTGCTAAATACAGTGGCTCTTGATTATAGAGATCTTACACATCAACTATACATAGAGTCTATTTTTAAGCGTAATTTTTTATTTGGCGGAGGAATTGAATTTAAGTCTCTGAGGCAATTTACAGAAACCATATCAGACATAGAGAGTTCTAACCAATCCCGCACTACTTTTGAAAATGGAAATTATTTAAGTGCGTATACATATATAAATTATGATAGTTACGATAATGCTTTTTTTCCTACACGAGGAGTAACATTTAAAGGAGATGCACACTGGTATTTATTAAATTCTGGGCAAAACCCTGATTTTGAAAATTTTCTCATCGCTCAAGCAATCATGGGGTACGCATCTTCTATTACAGATAGGCTTTCAGTAAACACAAAAGCAAGCAGTGGATTTAAACTGGGGGATAAAAGCACTCCTTTTCTTGATTTTTGGCTAGGTGGTTATGGTTATAAGAGTTTTAATAATTTTACACCATTTTATGGGTATGATGTCTTATCTGTAAGAGGTAATTCTTTTGTGAAAATAGAATCGTCTCTTAATTATAGACTCTTTTCAAAGAACTATCTTCAATTGTTTGGCAACATTGGTACTATTGGGGATGATATTTTTGATAATGGAGAATGGACAGATCTTCTGGATCTCAAAGGTGTAGGTGTAGGGTATGGACTTGAAACCATCATAGGGCCTATTGAAATTAAATATACACACCCTCTTATAGATGGTAGTAATGGAGTTTGGCTAATTAGTGGAGGCTATCGATTTTGAAGTGAAAAATATAAAGGAATACAATATTATTTAAAATAGATTTTTTGTAATTTTAAATTACTAACAACTCCAATTAACAAATGAGTATAGCATCACAAAATAATCACTATCAAGCATTTGCAGCAATAGCAAAAATTACTTTAAGGGACGGCCTTGTATCCCAAGAAGAAACAGAATTTTTAAAACATTTGTCTAGTAAATTAAATATTACCCTTGATCAATATGAAGAAATTATGGATGATGGGTATATGTTTGAGCAATTAGAAGCACCACTTACGTATAAAAGTAGAATTAAAAGTTTGTATGAGCTTACAAAAATTATCATTAGTGATGTTTCGATTACTAATGATAAACAATCTAAATGGTTGGAACGAATGGGAGCAGGTATAGGTTTTAATCCTAGAAATGTAAAATACATAGTCGATAAAGGAATTGCTCTTGCAACTAAAGATGTTTCTTTAAAAGACTTTGAAGAAGGCATTCGCACTTTGAATATGTAATGCTAATTTCTAGTTACAATTAGAAAGGGTATGCTTTCGCGAAAGCGTATTTAAAAATGATACATAACAGATATAATAATAAGACATTCTAACATTGTATGGCAATATTTGACTTTAGGGACCCAAATAAAAGAAAGAAAAAAGTAAACACGATTAGGATAGAGTGTGACCTTAAAGAAATACGGATTAATAATAGGTCTATTAGTTTCCCTACAAACTATACTACTTTGCAAGCTATATTTGGAGATGCCACACGGATAGAGCCTATTAAACAAACTAAAAACAAGGTGTATCTATGGGATCATTTAGGTATTTATTGTTCTAGTGCAGATCCAGAAAAAATGTTGATGCTCCTTTTAGTAGAAGATACTAGATATGGCCTAGGTCATCAACCTAAAAATAATTTTATAGGCACGGTCGAAATTGATGGTGAAGACATCAGTATTTCCTTAAAAAATGTTGATATCGATAGACCATATATGATTCGATCCATTATCAAAGAGAAAAAACAAGTAGCAATAGCTCTTGGTTGGAATCCAGGAGTTTAAAGTAAACATGTCTTATTGAAGGAATGCATAAAATTTTGCTTACACACATCATATTATTTTTTTAATAGAGATGATAAAAGTCATCTTCATTATTAATAAAATGTATGACTTTTATACCTAGATATTTAAAATCATATATTATGGCTAACCAAAGAACTTCTGGTTTATTATTATCATTATTTATTCTCGCAACAATAGGGCGTACAGCACAAACACTTGAGGTTGATGCTGATGTTAGAGCACGTTCTGAATACCGACACGGGTT
>CAKZKZ010001017.1 GCA_937124495.1 uncultured Dokdonia sp.
CGTTCCAAATTGCCCAGGTGCAACCCAAAATTGTGCATTTTGCCCTTTTTCTAATACAGATTCTATACTCAACGCAATGCTTCCTGTGCCTTGTGTATCTTTCCAAAGATAATCACCTCCTGCATCTTCAATGAGTTGCGCAGGCCAGCTTTCACCATTCGGTAAATACCAAACATCTTTATACATCGCACCGCTTAAAATGGTAGGACGCTCTGTAACATTTTGAGCGAGCTTTTTAGTATCCACGTATCCTGTTTCGATGGATTTGAAAATGCTGTCGGCTTCTTTTGATTTTCCGTATAAAGCACCAAAAAACTTAATCCATTCTGCTTTTCCCAACGGACTTTTCTCTACCCAATCTCCATTGTATAATACAGGAATTCCTGCTTTTTCTAGAGAATTTAAAGAATTGTTTTGACCATCGACGCCAAAACCAATCACGGCATCAGGATTTAAGTCAATAGCCACTTCGGTATTGATAGATTCGTTTTGTCCTAGTTCTTTAATTTCCCCAGCATCTATGCGTTTTCTAGTTTGCTCACTGGAGATATAATCTAGATTTGGAAACCCTGTCAGCGTCTGATCGACACCCAACATTTCTAAAGAAGGAATATGTGTTGTTGAGGTCACTACTACAGATTGTAATGGCACTTTTATAATCGCATCTATTTTATTTTCTTGCAGTAAACTCGTCAGTGATTCTGTGGTTGTATCGTTAGCTGCCTGTAAAGAACCTGTATCTTTTACTAAGGCATATCTGTAGATATTTTCGGTACCTGGAAAAGCACCAGAAACTTCTAGTAATGTGTAGTTTGAGAATTCTTTAATCGTAAAACCAGTGGCGTAGTCTACGGTGAATTTTTTCGCTATAGGTGTTTCAATAATCGCCTCTTTGACTTCTTTTTTACAAGAGAGTACACACGTGAAAAAGAGAAGAAATACGACAATATGTAAGCGAGTTATTTTCATTTTCCAAAAGTAGTATTTAAAAAACGATTCCCCCTAACCCCCGAAGGGAGAATTCTTATTGGTTACTATTAAAAGGGTTCCTTCTCCTTTGGGAGAAGGTTAGGATGAGGGGTTTTTAAGTTAAATGCCCTCACCTTAATCTTCTCCCAGAGGGAGAGGAAACTGTTGCGCTTAATTTTTGAGTCGGTAATTTGGGGACTATATTTCGCGAAAAGCGAAAATCACTCAATCACCTTACTTCATTTTTCAACTTTCGATTTCGGTTTCAAAATAGAGTAGTACTCTAAAATAGAGTGTTACTCTATTTTGAAATCTATATTCTATGTTCTTTTCTCTTTGTTATCTCAAAAAGGCATACCTTTGCACCGAATTTTGGTTCGGAGGGTATACACATACGCACCGATTAAAAGGGAATTTTGTTCAATACAAAAGCTGTTCCCGCAACTGTAAGCTGTGCCTATAAGATTTTATAGGACTTGTTAAAAATACTACACCGCCACTGTCTTGAGGTGTCAAGATGGGAAGGCCTTTAACAAGAAGCAAGCCAGGAGACCTGCCACGATTTTTAATTAATATCGACTGACTTTCGGGTAAAAGGTCTCAGATGATGAAAGAAAAAATCTCGTACATAGTGATCGTCTTATGCTTTTGCATAGGTACTGCACATTCGCAAATAGATAGCTTACAGGTATTACCTGAAGTGATTTTGAGTGATGTAAAGTTACGTGACTTCTCTCAAGGAGTTACCGTGGCTAGAGTGACAGATTCTGTACTTGATAATTCTAAAACAGCACTGACCGAAGTTTTGCGATATCAAAGCCTTGTTTATTTAAGAGAAAATGGTCCAGGAGGCGTGTCTTCTCCTTCGTTTAGAGGAACATCAGCACAACAGACGGCGGTGGTTTGGAACGGTATTAATATCAACTCTCAACTCAACGGCCAAACTGATTTTAATACCATATCAAGTCGTAATTATGATCATCTGGATGTGCGAAGTGGCGGTGGGAGTATCCCGTATGGTTCTGGTGCGATAGGCGGGAGTATTCATCTGAATAATGATATTTCGTTTGCGCCTCGTTTTGAAAATAAATTGGCACTGAGCTACGGAAGTTTTAATACGCCTTCTGGGAATTTTAAATCCCGATGTGGAACTCAGAAATTCTATGGAGAGGGGGCGGTAGATTATACACGAAGTGATAATGATTTTGAGTACCTCGATACCGATCAGTTGAATGAAAACGGGCAGTTTGAAAACACTAGTCTCAATGCTAATTTTGGATTTACGCTTTCGCGAAAACAACTCATTAAGGTGTACCACAATACATTTCTAGGAGATCGTAACTTCTCGGGAACACTCACGGCACCTTCTAACGATGCCTATCAGGATAGAAACACACGTACGCTGGTCGAATGGCAAGCGAGTGATACTCGATATGATTCAAAACTGAGAGTAGCGCATGTGTTTGAGCAATTTAGATACTTCCCAACGGAAGATAATCGAGATATATCTACCATAGGGAAAGCGATTCGGTATACGGCAAATTATGATTTTACCTATCGTTTTGGAAACGATAAACGATTGAAGACAACATTGGATTACACGACAGTAGATGGAGAAGGAAGTAGTATTCAACAAGCGACGCGTAATGCATTTTCGGCAGTTGCACTTTGGCACCATCAGGTAACTGAGAAGTGGACGTATGGACTCCAAGCAAGACAAGAAGTGACTAATACATTTGATAGTCCCATTTTATTTGGAGTGAGTTCTGAGTACGCTTTCGCGAAAGCGTATACGGTATCCATTAATACGTCTCGTAATTATCGTATCCCAACGTACAATGATGTGTATTGGCAAGGAGCAGGTGCTAGAGGAAATCCAGATTTGGTGCCAGAGACGAGCATGCAAGCAGAAATAGGGCAGCGATTTAAATATAAAGATCTAAACATACGCTTGAATACGTATTATATACAGACGAAAGATTTGATTGTTTGGCGACCTGATCTTGCTGGTATTTGGAGTCCTCAAAATCTATCTGACGCACGTAATTATGGCGCCGAATTGAGTGCTGATTATTCATACACGCTAGGGAAGCATTTATTTACCGCGACAGGAAAATATGGATACACAATCGCCGAAGATAGAGAGACGGATAACCAATTGTTGTATGTGCCTAAACAAAAGATGACGGCAAGTGCTGGATATACTTTTGATCGTTTCTCAGCGTTTTATCAGATACTATACAATGATATGGTGTATACAACGACAGATAATTTAGATTCGGTAGCTGGGTATGGAGTTTCTAATCTAGGAATGAAGTATTCATTGGTACAGAAAAAAGAACAACAGATTACACTTTCGCTTCAAGCGAGAAATATATTTAATAAAAACTATCAAACAATTGCCTTTAGACCTAATCCAGGGCGTAACTTTTTAATTCAAACTACTTATATTTTTTAATTATGAAATTCTACAAATTTTTATTGATTGCTGTTTTCGGAGCATTTTTTTTATACTCATGTAGTAATGATGACGACGGTATTGTAGTCGTAGACCCAGATCCAGATCCAGTACCAGAAGTTGTTCTTCCTTTTGAAAATGGGTTATTGGTGACTAATCAAGGACCTTTTAATACAGGTTTTGGAAGTGTTGATTTTGTGAATGCAGATGTCACGACTATAGACAACGATATTTATCAGGATGTAAATGATGATAACTTAGGTAATATAGTGCAGTCAATCGGTTTTTCTGGAGACTTAGCATACATTGTTGCGAATGTAAGCAATCGTATTACGGTAGTGAATCGTTTTACGTTTGAAGAGGTAGCGCGTATTGAAACAGGGCTTGAGAATCCAAGATATTTTGTAGAAGCCAACGGAAAAGGATATGTGTCTAACTGGGGAGATTCTTCTGTAGCTACTGATGATTATGTGGCTGTTATCGATCTTACGACCAAT
>CAKZKZ010001018.1 GCA_937124495.1 uncultured Dokdonia sp.
TGAGGTATCTGCAAACATTATTGATCAATGTGTTGCTCAAGGAGTTCCTTTTGCTCGTGAATATGGTGGGTTGTTAGATAACCGATCTTTTGGTGGTGTATTAGTTTCTCGTACTTTTTATGCAGCTGGACAAACAGGACAACAATTACTATTAGGAGCTTATTCTGCGATGAATCGCCAGATAGGACGTGGTAAGATTAAAATGTACAATCGTCATGAGATGTTGGACGTTGTAAAAGTAGACGGGAAAGCAAGAGGGATCATCACACGTAATTTAGTGACTGGTGAGATTGAGCGTCACTCGGCACATGCTGTAGTGTTAGGAACAGGAGGATACGGAAATGTATTCTATCTTTCTACAAATGCTATGGGATCTAACGTGACTGCTGCTTGGAAAGCGCATAAACGTGGAGCACACTTTGCAAATCCTTGTTATACGCAAATCCATCCTACGTGTATTCCAGTATCTGGAGACCATCAATCTAAATTGACATTGATGTCTGAGTCTCTTCGTAATGATGGACGTATCTGGGTGCCTAAGAAAAAAGAAGATGCTGTAGCTATTAGAGAAGGAAAATTAAAACCTACAGAAATTGCCGAAGAAAATAGAGATTACTACCTAGAACGTCGTTATCCAGCCTTTGGAAATTTAGTGCCACGTGATGTAGCGTCAAGAGCAGCAAAAGAACGTTGTGATGCTGGGTTTGGAGTGAATAAAACGGGAGAAGCAGTATATCTTGACTTTGCAAGTGCTATTGAGCGCTACGGAAAAGAACAAGCGTATGTAACGCATCAAGATGCTAATAATGCAGCACTTGTTAAAAAACTAGGTCAAGAAATAGTAAAAACAAAATATGGGAATTTATTCCAGATGTACGAGAAAATTGTAGATCAAAACCCATATGAAACACCTATGATGATTTACCCTGCCGTTCATTATACGATGGGAGGTCTTTGGGTAGATTATAATCTACAAACATCTGTAGAAGGGTTATATGCTATTGGAGAAGCAAACTTCTCAGATCACGGAGCCAACCGTTTAGGAGCATCTGCATTAATGCAGGGACTTGCAGACGGATACTTTGTGTTGCCATATACGATTGGAGATTACTTATCTAATGATATACGTACAGGGCCTATTTCGACAGACACGAAAGAGTTTGAAGAGGCAGAAAAGAATGTACGTTCACAAGTAGATGCGTTGGTAAATAATAACGGTACAAAAGCAGTAGATTATTTCCATAAGAAATTAGGAAAAATCATGTGGAATAAATGTGGAATGTCCCGTAATGCTAAAGATTTAGAAAGTGCTATCAATGAGATTTCTGATCTTCGTGATGAATTCTATAAAGAAGTGCGTGTGCCAGGAGGAGAGAATGAATATAATGAAGAGTTGGCAAAAGCATTACGTGTAGCAGATTTCTTAGAATTAGGAGAGCTGTTTGCAAAAGATGCATTGACGCGTAACGAATCATGTGGAGGGCATTTTAGAGAAGAATCTGTAGAAGAAGATGGACCTCAAAAAGGAGAAGCAAAACGTGATGATAAGAACTTCACATTTGTGTCTGCTTGGGAATATAAAGGAGCTCCTAAAGATGCAGTATTGCATAAAGAAGAACTTACTTATGAGAATATTGAATTGAAACAAAGAAGTTATAAATAAGAAAGATATATGAAACTAACGTTGAAAATTTGGCGTCAAAAGAACGCTCAAGCTAAAGGACAAATGGTGACATACCCTATCGATGGAATTGATGGAGATATGTCTTTCTTAGAAATGATGGATGTGCTCAATGATGAGCTGATCAATAAAGGAGATGAGCCTGTGGTTTTTGATCATGATTGTCGTGAGGGAATCTGTGGATCGTGTTCTATGTTTATTAATGGAGAAGCACATGGACCAGATCGTTTAGTGACGACCTGTCAACTCCATATGCGTAAGTTTAAAGACGGCGATACTATTACAATAGAGCCATTCCGCGCAGGAGGATTTCCAGTGATTAAAGATTTGATGGTAGATCGTTCTTCTTTTGATCGTATCCAGCATGCTGGAGGG
>CAKZKZ010001019.1 GCA_937124495.1 uncultured Dokdonia sp.
GAAATAGATTCGGAACCATTACGTTGCCAACACAAATGCCTCAAACTGATGTACAAACTACGATTATAGGCGAAAACAAAAAAGAAAGCTTGACGATTTTAGTTTCAGATTTTGTGTACGCGCAAGCACAACAAAATTACGTAGCTATTTTTTATCTAGAAGATGGCATAGTACAGAAAAAGATGGTTCGGAGTACGCTTTCTAATATTCAAAAACAAGTGCCAGATGCATGGCAAGTGCATCGATCTTATTTGGTAAACCTAGCGTATGTAAAAACAATTTCGGGAACTAGTAGAAAGCGCGAATTGTTTTTAACAATCACGCCAGAAACGATTCCAGTATCACAAAAATACTATGAAGCATTACAAAAGAGAGCTGCAATTTCGTCCCCAAGTCAGCAATTATAGCCCTGAAAAAACAAATTCAGCACAAAAATAGCATACTCGTCACTCTCATTTTTTTACTGTGTTTTAACCCCTTCTATTTGTAGAGAATTTAAAACACACAAAACATGAAAACGTTCGTTATAGCCATTAGCTTCTTATTTGTATCAGTACAATCGTATGCACAATTTGACCCATTGCAAGAAAAAAGAGACCTTGTAAATACTATTATTGATCTTGCCGAAACTCATATATGTAACCCAGCTTTTTTAAAAACGGATGCTTGGGATACATTTACAAACTATATCCAAAGCAAAGAAGTACTTTCTCTCGAAGATGCACAATTTACAAAGGTCTTTAATAAAGCTACTAGAGATCTTACCTTCACTCATTTTTATATAAAGTATTCAGATAAAGAAAAACGTCGTAAAGCTAAAAAAAGAGCAAAAGAAAAAGGAACTCAAAAAGCATTTGAATTGTCAGAAATAGATTCAGGAACAGGATTGCTTACCATACGAAAATTTATACCTAATGCATCTCTTATGAAAACGTTGGTAGCAGAGGTGTCCCAAAAAGAATATGAAAATCTCATTATAGATTTGAGAGGTAACAGAGGAGGTACATTAGATGCTGCGGTAGTATTAGGGCAATTTATTACGCCTAATATGATAGATGCTGGATCTTATTTAAGTCGCTCTTGGTTTGAGCAGCATGATGATTATCCAACAGAACAAGAAATTAATAGTTTTCCTTTTCTTACAGATATGAGCTATGCAGGATTTAAAGAAGCAGCTAAAAATCCAGCTTTTAGAATGGTGATACCACCACATGAAAATCCTACATTTAAAGGAAAGGTATATGTCCTTACAGATAAGTATACAGCTAGTACATGTGAGCCATTCGTTTACCTTTTGAAAGAACAAGGAGTAGCTCAAATTGTTGGCGAACATACTTCTGGAGCGATGTTAAGTGGTGCAGGATTTAAGCTTGCTAAAAACATGAGTTTGTTTATTCCAGTGCAAGATTATATTACCGCAGATGGAAGCAGATTAGATAAAATTGGGGTAGCGCCAACTGTCAAAACCACTTCAGAAGAAGCACTCAGTACAGTATTAGAACTTCTTAAATAAAAAGTTTTTTTCAATACAAACGCCTCTATCTTAAAGAGGCGTTTGTATTTTTGTAAGATGTCTAACACATTTATTACAATCGCAACCTTCCAATATTCTAGCGAAGCTCAAATCATAAAAGGAAGATTAGAAGCCGACGGAATTGAAGTCTTTATGACAGATAATTATACCATAGATACAGATCCTCTCGTGAGTAATGCTATAGGAGGTGTGAAGCTTAAAGTATATGCTAAAGATGAAGTCAAAGCGAGAGAAATTCTCAAACTGATATCTGAATACTCCCTAGATGATGAAGGGACTCCGTTGGAATGTCCAAATTGCCAAAGCACCAAAATACATTACATGATCAATATAACCGATGTTAAATCATTGTTTTCCTTTATCGTTGGGGCTATATTTGGAGTATTACCTTTTTATACAAAATATGACCATCGCTGTGAAGCGTGCAAACACACCTTTTAAATATATGAACACGTATTTTATTACAGGAATTTCTACAGAAGTTGGTAAAACCATTGCTTCAGCCATTGTAACAGAAGCCTTAGAAGCTGATTATTGGAAACCAGTGCAAGCTGGAGAGCTTGATCATAGTGATACACATAAAATACGCCATTTAGTATCTAATGATATATCGCAATATCACGATAACTCATTTGCTTTAGAAACTCCTATGAGTCCTCATGCAGCAGCAGATATAGATGGTGTTACAGTTAAAGTATCAAAAATTAAACGTCCAGAAACAAAAAATAACCTTGTTGTTGAAGGCGCTGGGGGTTTGTTAGTGCCTCTTAACGATACAGAAACTATGATAGATGTAATAGCACCTACAGATAAAATTATTATCGTGTCTCGACACTATTTAGGAAGCATCAACCATACACTATTGACCATCGAAGCGTTAAAAAATAGAAACCTTCCCATAGGAGGGATTATTTTTTCTGGAGATGAACACCCTACCACCGAAGCCATTATTACAAAAATGGGGCAAGTTCCTATCATAGGTCGTATAGAAGAAGAACCTTATTTTGATGAGCGCGTAGTGAGTGAATATGCAGCCTTATTTGAAGAGCCTCTAAAGGCTTTATAAACATATAGAAAAGTTACATATTTAAGAAAGCACTTAAAGGATGTTCGTTACATTTGTGTCTCTATTAATTCAGTGTAGTATATGAGTATTTCAACTATAGATCAGGCACATATTTGGCATCCATTAACGCAGCATAAAACCAGTAATGCTCCTATTCCTATCGTAAGGGCAAAAGGAGCTGTGCTTTATGGCGAAGATGGTGCTACCTATATAGATGGGATTGCTTCTTGGTATACCGCGATGTATGGGCATTGTCACCCTTATATTATTGAGCAAGTAACTGCTCAGATGCAAACACTGGATCAGATTGTTTTTACAGGTTTTACACATGCCCCAGCAACTACACTTGCTCAAAAAGTATTGGCTATTCTTCCTGATAATCAACAAAAAATATTTTTTAATGACAATGGTTCAACAGCTGTAGAAGCAGGAATTAAAATGGCGTTGCAATACCATCATAATAAAGGGAATACACGCAATACGCTTATTGCTTTTGAAGATGGATTTCATGGCGATACCTTTGGTGCCATGTCTGTAAGCGGACTCTCCGTGTATAACGGTCCATTTGAAGACTATTTTTTAAATGTACAACGTATCCCGACACCTACAGAAGATAATATTGAGGAAGTTCTACGCACATTACAAACGATTATAGGGACGCATCCATGTGCTGGCTTTATATATGAGCCTTTAGTGCAAGGAGCAGCCGGGATGCAAATGCATGATGCCAAAGGGCTAGAAGCAATTCTTAGGCTTTGTAAAACACATGATGTTATTGCCATTGCTGATGAGGTGATGACGGGTTTTGGAAAAACTGGAAAGCATTTTGCTTCGTTATATTTAGAAACCTACCCAGATATTATATGTTTAAGTAAGTCACTTACAGCAGGCTTAGTACCTATGAGTTTAACGACCTGTACACAAGAAATATACAATGCATTTCTAGATGATACCGTGTCTAAAGGTTTTTTTCATGCCCATACCTATAGTGCAAATCCTATAGCGTGTGCTGCCGCTATTGCAGGGATTGATTTGTTGACAAGTGAAGAAATTCAATATCAAATTCAGCATATTCAGGAACGTCATACCGCTTTCGCGAAAGCAATAAAAACCCATCCCAAAGCAATGAATATACGTGTAAAAGGCGTCATATTTGCGATGGAACTCAACACAGAGATGGAACGCTACGGGAGCTTGCGTAATCAGCTTTTTAAACATTTCATGGATCGAGGCGTTGCTTTACGACCTCTTGGAAATACCATCTACATACTGCCGCCATTTGTGATTAATGATGCGCAATTGGATACGATATATGCTGCTATAGAAGAAGCGTTGGAGGCTTTTTAAAGAAAAAACGCTACTCATAATAAGCAGCGTTTTGTGTATTGTAATTAGATGATGATTTTAATAATCTTCCTCTTCTAATTTATCAAGTCCTTCATTAAGTAGATCAATCACTTCATTGTTTTGATCTATTCTAACTTCTTGCTCGCTATAGGTCCAAACGTCATTTCGTTTTTCGCCTACTACATAAATAGTACCTTCTCCATTGGGACCTTTAATAGGAATTCTAATATCGGCATCGCCATCATCATTACTATAATTGATACTCCCCTGCATAAAGCCATCCGTTTCTATAGGTTCACCTAAGAGTTCAATGACCTGTTCATTGGTTTGCGCTTTAGCAACACTATCTTGATAAGGTTCTGAGCCGCTCATCATTTTTGTAGCTCCAAAAATGATAGTACTTATAAAAGCGACAAATAAAATAATAAGGGTAAGACATCCTCCAACGGGCACCACCCATTTCCAGTTGCGTTTCCACCACGATTTTTGTTCGATAAGTTCGTTTTGATCAGTCATTGTTTATGCTATTTTAAGTTACAAGAAATATTAGTCATTTAATGCGTCTTTAATATCTATTACTTGATCGGTGCCTTCTACTGTAATTTTACAAACTGAATAAACCCATTCTCCATCTACTTTGCTTGCTTTTGCGATAAGCGTTCCATCTGCTTTCTGACCATCAAGTTGCATTTCTATATCTAATTGGTCTATAAATGATTCTGGATCATACGTTTCATCTCTTATCTCGATAGGTTTCCCTAAAGCTTGTGCTACTTCAGTGTTTTTTTGAAGCTCTGTAACCACGTTAATATACGCAATAATAGAAGTACTTTTAGATAGTGAATTAAATGTGACACCAGCAATAACAACAATAATGATTAAAATAGTAAGGCATCCACCTGAAGGGAGTGCCCATTTCCAGTTGCGTTTCCACCAACTTTGGCGTATTTCTTCTTCCATGTTTTAATTGGTATTATGTATTCATAAGTAGATGAAAACATAGATATGTTACGCCAAGAGGTAAACAAACTTCCTTTTTTAGTTTTTCCTACATTTTTGAAGTGGTATTTTTGCATAAAAAATATCCCTTTTTGAAAACACCCATTGCTATTACAGGACTTGCTTCCATTTCTCCACTAGGAGTGACAGACCACCAACAATGGGATGCATATCTAACATCAAAAACTGCCATATCTTGGAATGAGGTATTACAAGCACCTGTGTCTAGCTTGCCAGAAGAAGCTTGTACACTCATAGATCGCTTGCGAGAAGAAACTACTCATTATAAAAGACTAGATGATTCTGTGTTATATGCAATCGCAACTGCTCGAAAAGCAATCGCGCAATCGGGGTGGAAGCAAGGTGATTTTGGAATTAATATTGGTTCGTCTAGAGGTGCTACGCAATTATTTGAAAAGCATTATGACGCTTTCGCGAAAGCAAAAACAACAGCAACTCATACTTCTCCTTCTACCACATTAGGAAATATCGCCTCGTGGGTAGCACAAGATCTTAAAAGCACAGGGCCTGATATATCACACTCTATTACCTGTAGCACAGCTTTACATGCCGTATTGAATGGTGTTGCTTGGCTACAATCAGGAATGGCTTCTAAGTTTTTAGTAGGAGGAAGTGAAGCAGCATTAACACCTTTTACCATCGCTCAAATGCGAGCTATGAAATTAATTCCCACGCAGGTGGAGACCTCATGCAGCAAAACGGAAACCTCTTCAAATAATGAGTCGTACTACTGCAAAGCATTAGATCTTACTAAAACATCAAATACGATGGTATTAGGAGAAGGAGCGGGTATTGCATGTTTAGAAGTAGGTAAAAAAGAAAATGCATTAGCGTATATTACTGGTATAGGCTATGCAACAGAAAGACTCCAGCATGCAGTTTCACTATCAGCAAATGGCAATTGTTTTCAGCGCTCTATGCGTATGGCGATAGGAGATAAAGACCTTTTAGAAATAGATGCTATTGTGATGCATGCACCCGGTACTGTAAAGGGAGATCAATCAGAAATTGAAGCAATTCATACGATTTTTTGTAACAAAACACCTTTGTTGACTACCAATAAGTGGAAGATAGGTCACACTTTTGGAGCAAGTGGGCTGTTAAGTCTCAAACTTGCCGTACAGATGTTACAACATCAAACTTATGTAGGCATTCCATATTTGGAAGAGACAACAAGACCTCAAAAGCTCCGTAATATTCTCGTAAATGCAGTTGGTTTTGGTGGTAATGCGGTCAGTATATTGATCTCAACATAACACTTTGCTATCGCAGATAAAGTCGCTATCTTTTCAAAGTTAATTTCTAATCATTTTAAAAAGTTTCTTATGCAAGAATGGTATAGTGCGCTTTCTAGTTTTGAACAGGTCTTTTGGGGCATTGCTTTAATTGCTTCTGTGTTTTTTGTTTTTGTTTTGGCAACCACACTTTTGGGAGGGGATGCAGACGGTATGGATGTAGATGCAGATATTGAAGGAGATACTGGAATAGGTTTTCAATTTTTTAGTTTTAAAAATATCGTAGCCTTTTTTACTATTTTCGGATGGAGCGGAATCTCTTTTCTAGAAGCAGGAATGTCAAAAGGAATTGTAGTACTTCTTGCTGCGATATGTGGCCTAGCTATGATGTTTGTTATGGCATTTTTAATCTACCAAATGCGTAAGATGACGAGCAGCGGTACATTGCAAATGAAAAATGCGATAGGCCAGATAGGATCTGTGTATCTTACTATAGGAGCCAATCGTTCTCGTTTAGGGAAGGTGCAAATTACAGTACAAGGATCACTACGCGAACTCGAAGCACTTACAGATGAAAAAGAAGCCATTACAACAAATACTGTCGTACAAGTGAAAGAAGTGACGGCAAACGGAATTCTAATCGTATCACCAACCAAATAATTTAAATCTATGTCAAAACTATTGTTATTACAAACAGATGGAATAGCAGGGGTTGCAGCCATTGGCGCAGCTATTCTATTTATCTTTATTATTATCATTTTTATTATACGTCGTTATAAACGATGTCCTTCAGATCGTATTTTGGTCGTATATGGTAAAGTAGGAGGAGGACAATCTGCCAAGTGTATTCATGGGGGTGCAGCTTTTATAATTCCTGTATTTCAAGATTATGAGTTTCTTGATTTAACACCGATGTCTATAGAGGTAAATCTTATCAATGCCTTGAGTAAGCAAAACATTCGTGTAAATGTGCCTTCTCGATTTACAATCGGTATCTCTACAGAGCCAGGCGTGATGCAAAATGCTGCAGAGCGTTTGTTAGGATTGCGTATGGAAGATGTAAAAGAACTTGCCATGGAGATTATCTTTGGACAGTTACGTTTGGTAGTTGCTTCTATGGATATTGAAGAAATCAATTCAGATAGAGATAAATTCTTAACGAATATCTCACAAAGTGTCGAAGGCGAATTAAAGAAAGTAGGACTTAAATTAATCAACGTAAATATTACAGATATTGTTGATGAGTCTGGATATATTGAAGCATTAGGAAAAGAAGCTGCTGCACACGCAATTAATGCAGCACGTAAATCTGTAGCAGAAAAAACACGTGATGGATCTATTGGAGAAGCTAATGCAGTACAAGATGAACGTTCACAAGTAGCTGCTGCAAATGCACAAGCCGTCGAAGGAGAAAATGAAGCGAAAATTGCTGTAGCAAACTCAGATTCATTACGTCGTCAACGTGAAGCAGAAGCAGAACGTGTGGCAATCGCAGCAGAAAAAGTACAAAGCGCAAAAGCATTGGAAGAGTCGTATGCTGCAGAAAAGGATGCCGAACTTGCTCGTGCAGATAGAGAACGTTCTTCTCAAGAAGCAGATATTATTGTTCCTGCAGAAATCGATAAACGCAAAGTAGAGATCGATGCAGAAGCTGAGGCCGAAAAAATAAGACGTCGTGCAAAAGGAGAGGCAGATGCGATCCTATTTAAGGCGCAAGCCGAAGCACAAGGATTATATGAGGTATTAACTAAGCAAGCAGCGGGTCTTGATCAGATTGTGAAAGCAGCAGGGAATAACTCCAAAGATGCAGTATTATTATTAATTGCAGACAAGTTACCTGAGTTAGTTGCAACACAAGCTGAAGCTATTAAAAATATTAAAATAGATAAAGTAACCGTTTGGGAAAACGGTGGCGGAAAAGATGGAAAAACATCGACTTCAAACTTTATTTCTGGAATGTACGGTGCCGTACCTCCATTGCAAGAAATGTTTAATATGGCAGGTATGGATCTTCCTGAATATTTAAAAGGAAAAGATCAATCAAAATCTACCGACGCGATTGAAGATGCCCAAGAGGTAAAAGATGATGAAGAGACTGAATAGTTGCTAATCTCATCATTAATTAAAAAGGAGTCAGAAATAATTTTCTGGCTCCTTTTTATCTCTTTTTAATTAAATTGACAAACTTTACCATTGCCCCATGGGTTATATCTACAAGAAATATCGCCAGGGCCTAAATAAGGGTGACTGTTCCAGCAATCACTGTTAGTATTACAAGGCATGCCTGCAAATCCTCCTTTTATTTCTCTTTGCTGTTCTTTTGTTAAAGATTGACCTAAAGATTTAATTGTTTTTAGCATAATAAATTGATTTTTAAAATTAGTTGTTGTTTTAATAACTAATATGTAATGTACTGATTTTTAGTAATTAAAAAAGGGTTTTGATGAAAAAATTGAAAATAAAAACTTCCTGTTTTTATAGATAGTGTGTAAAGAGTGCTATTGATAGATATTTTTTAATTTTGAATTAATATAATTAAGAATGCTTTATACGCTTTCGCGAAATCGAACCTGTGAGATTCACAACTGTAGAGAGAGCGAAGCGTTAAAGCGTACTCAATAAGATCCCATTATGAAAAATAGATTCGTATTTCTTTTTGCTATATGTGTTTCTGTAGCAATACAGGCGCAGGTAGATCCGAATATTTATGAAAAATTTACAGAACAGACGATCACTATAGATGGGTATAATATTCACCTAGAAGTGAAAGGAGAAGGTAATGCTATTTTCTTCTTACCAGGAGGACCTGGAAATTCCCATGATTACATGCAGGGGAACTTTGGTCAATATTATAAAACACATAAAGTGGTGTTTTTTGATTGGCTAGGAAGAGGGAAGTCAGACGATGCAAAAAGTGTTTCTGAATATTCTGTAGAAGCAGATGTAGAGATGATAGAGAAGATAAGAAAACACTTAAAATTAGATAAGATATCGGTGGTAGGGCATTCTTATGGTACGGTACCTGCACAAGGGTATGCTATTACATATCCAGATCGAGTAGAACGTATGATGCTCATTAATGGTTTTCATAGTGGTGCCATGTGGCAAGCAAACTGTGATAGTTATAATCATTATGCTAAGACACATTTTCCTGAACGTTGGGTGAAAGTAGATTCATTACGAGCTTTAGGGTATCTTTCTACAGATAAACCATTACAAGAGGTGTATGGTGCTTTTCCTACAAAGTATGTGTATTACCATAATACAAATCTAAATCAGAATGCTCCTTCTGGAAAATATAGAGGTTGGGCAGGTGATGTCTATGCACAGATTATAGGGCCAGATGGTGATTTTGATGTGAGTGGGAGTATGATTAACCAAGATTATAGAAGGAAATTAAAAGAAGTGCCGGCAAAAACATTAATTGTAGCTGGGAGATATGATGGTGTTTCTACACCAGAATTTGCTGTACAATATAAAATATTTATGCCACAAGCACGCTTTGAAATGTTTGAAAACAGTGCGCACAATCCATATCTTGAAGAACCAGAAAAATTCTACGGAATATTTGATGATTTTTTTGAGGTAAAAAAATAATATAACCTACACGGTCTTTTGTGATAAATAGCGTTTTAGGTGTTGATTTTTAGTATATATGGAGATGCTTTCGCACTTTGATAAATTCTGTATAAACTTCAGATAACTGAAAGCGTAATTTTTAAGCATATTTATGAAAACAAACAAAATCATAACCGCTCTTTTTCTTATTTTTGACGTATGAGTGAAATCAGACATAACTGGACCAAAGAAGAAATACTTTCTATTTATAACAAACCTATGATGGAGTTGCTTTACGAAGCAGCAACGATACACCGTTTACATCATGATCCTAATACAGTGCAAGTATCTACATTGCTATCGATTAAGACGGGAGGTTGCCCAGAAGATTGTGGTTATTGCCCACAAGCGGCGCGTTACCATACCGATATAGAAGGAAATGACCTGATGTCTGTGCAACACGTAAAAGCGCAAGCATTACGTGCTAAAGCTTCTGGAAGCTCTAGAGTATGTATGGGGGCAGCATGGCGTAATGTAAAAGATGGACCAGAATTTGACGATGTTCTAGAAATGGTGCGTACGATTAATAAACTAGATATGGAGGTGTGTTGTACCCTAGGAATGGTTACTGAAAATCAAGCGCAACGATTGGCAGAAGCCGGTTTATATGCATATAATCATAACTTAGACACTTCAGAAGATTATTATAAAGATGTCATCTCTACACGTGCTTTTGAAGATCGTCTGGATACGATATCCAATGTGCGTAAAACTAATGTTACGGTATGTAGTGGAGGAATTATAGGGATGGGAGAAGCTGTTCAAGATCGTGCAAGTATGTTAGTTGCATTGGCAACGCTAGATCCGCAACCAGAATCAGTACCTATCAATGCATTAGTTGCTGTGCCAGGAACTCCTATGGAGGATATTGAGCCTATTTCTATCTGGGAGATGATTAGAATGGTAGCAACTACACGTATTGTTATGCCACAGACGCAAGTACGCCTTTCTGCAGGACGTACAGAGATGAGTAGAGAAGGTCAAGCGATGTGCTTCTTTGCAGGAGCAAATTCAATTTTTGCAGGAGATAAGCTATTAACAACGCCTAACCCAGATGTGGGTGAAGACATGAAAATGTTTGAGTTACTAGGATTAAATCCTCAAAAACCTTTTGTGAAAAAAGCACAACCAGAAACGGTGGAAGCAGTAGATTCTGAATATAAGTCATTAGGTGAAAAACCAAAATGGACACGGCCAGATCATAAAATAGAACGTAATGAAGAAGCTAAGCTTGCTGGAAAGAGTAAGTAGTCTTTTAGAAAAATAGATATTTAAAAAGCCCATTCTTATTTAAAAGAATGGGCTTTTTATTTTAATGGAATATGCCTTTGTGCGCTTTAACGGTTCGCTCTCCCTACGGTTGTGAATCTCATAGGTTCGGTTTCGCGAAAGCGTGTATAGTTAATTAAGAAGCCGGCCTTGAAGGTTTTCTTCAAGATCAACTACTTTGCTTTCCAGCTCATGAAGACGATGATAAATATCTACAGGCTCTGGCATTTGCTTGGATGCATACATCGTGACATACCATACTTCCATAATATCTTCTGCATTCATAGTGTAGGTAGGGTAATTACCATCTGTGTTGTCACTTTTTAAAATAAGCTTTCCACGTTCTGCAATTCTATTGATGGTACGTTTTAAAACGATCCCATCATTTTTACTAACAATCACATAGACACGACCATCTTTGATGTCGTTTAAGTCTTCTACATATTTCCCAAATACAAGATCTCCATCAAAAAAAGTACGGACCATAGAGTTTCCGTGTACTTCAAAACAACGGTAGGTGCCATTGGTAAGATGTGGCATGTGAAAGGTAGGAAGTGTTTCTATATACTCGGTGTCTCCATAGCCATCAAGATACCCTGCTCTTGCCTTTATAGGGACATATATTACATTTTCTTCCCCTGTTTGATTGACTGCAACAACTTGCGGCATTCCAGAATATGTTTGAGTTTGAGAAACATCTTCTTTAAGCATAATATCGCTTTGTCCAAAGAGGTAGTCTGGATTGATTTTGAAGGTCTCTATAATGGATAATAGGACATCATACCCTGGTTTTGTTTTCTTTCGAGAGCCATCTGACTGAGGTCTACCATTTACGATGCTATCTATCGTGGTTCCAGTCACTCCAATCTGCTTTGAAAACGAGAAATTATTGAATCCAAAATGCCTGATAATGTTTTTTATCTTATCATTTATAGTTTCCATAGGGGTTTGTATTTTATTTTGCTTTTTGTGAAAACAATAACACAAATGTTTGTATTAAGTTGCAAAATGTTTTATATTTGTACTGTAGTTATGCGCTAACTTACAAAAAAATGCCGAATAATTAAACATTTGTACAATATATTTGGCATTTTACAATAAATAGACTGTAACAATAACCTAAGAGTTGCAATCGATTATTTTGTAATTTTTGAAAAAATACAACACTTTTCAAGCACCACTTTAAGAAAAGCGTTTGAAATATCCTCTTTGTGAGGATGAGTATGAACATTTTAAATTTTTAATAGCTTTGAAAAAACCAATTATCTTTTTTTAGACTCTTTTGAGGGACGATGTGCAGGGCGTGTTGTCGCAACTCAAACCATAATCATATAACAGTACAAAGACGGTATCTTCTTTTTAAGAATGTGCTTCAAAAAGGAATAGTTATGCTATTTTTTATAACATATGTTATGCTTTTTAAGAAGCTGTTTTATAGAAAGAGGGAAATTCTAGGGGTATATTAAAACTTCATGTTGAGGTATAAGAATTTATAAAAATGACATTTTGTATATGTCAGTATGGGATTTCCATGCCCGCATGTAGATGTAACAACACGATAAATAGCAAGACTATTTTAGGCTGTCATCATGTAGTTTTAATATATCTTACTAGAATCTGTACGGAACGCTTTTGTGTATAAAAGCGACTTGATCCTTACGCTATTCTCCTACCTGAGAACAGTGATAACCTTTTCAAACACTACCAAAAAACGAGATCATGATCTCACGGGGACACCTATGTCCAATTTTAACATTAAATAATAAAAAAAATGGCGAAGAAACCTTCAAAAGCAAATCTTTTCAGATTTGTAACCTTAAGAAATCCGCAGTTATCAGATGAAAACACAAATACGAAAGGATTTGTATACCATCCAGAACCAACTCATAGTGATCTTAACCCTAGTCGAAGTAGACTTATTGTTGTTGCAACAGATAGTTCTGATTCGCAAAGAGAATCAGCTTTAGTAGCAGCACTTGATGACTACGATCCAATAACACAGAAAATTTATATTAGAGGGCCGATAAAAGACGTGTATGATTTTTCATCTTGGTTAATGCGTAATAAAAATATGTTGTCGTATGCTAGTATTAATGAGAACATAAAAACAGCAGCAAAGTTGATAGATTCATCTGAGATATTTGTTTGGGAAAGCCTTTTTCACAGTGTAATTAAAAACGAATCAAACTATGTTAGAGATGCTCTAATCCAAATACTTGTGGCGAATCAATTTTTAAAAGCTTTTGAAGCATTTCGAGATGGCTCTATTGAAGAAATTGTATTTACGACAGAGCAAGAAGAAGAGTTTGTGCGTAGAGCCAATGCGACTGTGGTAATTCCAGAAATATTAACAAAAACTCAGTCATATCGAATTCCTGATTATAAAACACGACCCGTTTATAAAGAAGAAATAAAAAAAGAGAATACGGTAAAACGTCTTCTTTTAGAAAGAGAAATTACAAACTATCAGGAAGTACGCACAGAAATAGAAAAAATAGAAATTCTGTATGATAAAGAAAACAAACGAGCTTTTAAAGATGCATTAGATCTATTCAATAAGCAAGTGGATGATGTTATTGCTGACAATCCTAATAAAGGAGAGCCAGAAGGAGATACGGCTGCGACAGATAGAAGCCCTGAGTTAGAGGCAATGGATAGACAGACATTTACATTTACACCTGTAGATCCAACAGATATTTATTTAACAAGCAGATTGTCAGAAAAATCCTTAGGGTTTATTAAGGTCCAAAAGTTAGTAGAAGAACTTCCTTTATACGATACGTTAGCTGAGGTAAATGAAGCGATAGGAAGACGTATTCAAGAGCGTAAAAAGAAAATAGGCAGGTTAATACCACCGTCTCTGCCTAAAAATATTCGTATTGCAGGAAATGTTGTGCCCTTGGAGACAAGAACAACAGAAAAACATTATGATTATTGCTTTCCTCCACTTCATGAACAAACTAATGATGGAACACGTAATGTGTTATTACAAATCTTTAATGAGATTACAAGTACTAATCTTAATACTATCCAATATGAAATATATTTCCCTCAAACTGGTGATGGATTTGAAGGGCAATCTTTTGAGGTGTTAAACGATGGAGATTTTTTAATGGTATCACTATTTCCAGAAGGGATTATTTTTCCAGAAAATACAACTTATTATACAATAGAAATAGAGCTAGGAATTAATGGAGGAGGTTATAATATTGAGAAAACAGTATATATTAATACAGCCATTAAAGGATATTTTGAGGAAAGTTCTCCACAAGGTACAACATTACCAGACAAAAAAGTGTTTGGTTTAACGAGTTTAGGAATCGCAGACTTTAGACGTGTAGAACAAGAAATCTTATGCTATGTACCTGGAGAAGTATCTCATATAGAAAACATTCTTGCACGTGAGTATAAGGAGCGTAGTACACGAAGCCTTACTAGTTTACAAACAGAGACAGAGACGACAAGTGAGCGTGAAGTAGAGAATCTTAGAGATACGACTACGACAGAACGTAATGAATTACAAACAGAGGTTTCTGCGGTGATTAATGAAGATGAATCTCAAAACTACGGTGCTACTGCAAACTTTAGCTATAGCCCTAAAGCTACAGGAGTATCTTTTAACTTAGGAGCTTATGCAGATTTTTCTTCATCTACCTCTACGTCAAATTCAAATTCGCAAGCACAATCGTATGCTCAAGAAGTAACAGAACGTGCCTTAGAAAGAGTTGTGCAAAAAGTAAGTACACGACGTACGTCTATTATGCTTCGAGAGTTTGAGGAAAATAATACCCATGGTTTTGATAATACAGCAGGCGATCAGCATATTACGGGTGTATATAGATGGGTAGATAAGATTTATAAAAATCAATTGGTCAATTATGGAAAACGACTTATCTATGAATTTACCGTTCCAGAACCTTCACGTTTCTTTAAAGAAGCGATTAAAAAGCGTATGGAAGATGGAGATGCTAATGCCAATGATATGGTTGAACCAGTGCCTCCAGTAACATTAGAGAGTCAGGGTATAAACAGCGCCTCAGATCTTGACGCAGAGAACTATCAAGATGCTGCAGCATTGTATAATGCAGAGGTAAATGCAATTCCGGTACATTTTTTAAGAGTCGGGAAATCCTTTAGCCATAAATTTTACGGCGAAGAAGCACAAGGTGCAGATTCCTTTAATAGGAATGCTAAAGATTATGAAATGGAACTTCCAGAAGGATATAGATGTAGTGCAGTAGATATACGTGGAAATATTATTAGAGAAGGTGATAAAGGAACGGCTTCTGCAGCTATTTATGTAGGAGATAATAAGTTTTCATTTGGACCTACACCAGGGTGGAAAGATCTTCATATAGATAGTGCTCCTTTATACAACTTGATGACAGGTGTACTTCCAATCTCTATTGCGACAGAAGATGTAGAGCCTATTAATTTTAATATAGTGGCACATTGCTACTTTAGTACAGAAGCAAGGCAACAGTGGCAAAATGAAACCTATACTGCTATTAAAACGGCGTATGAAGCACGTCTGGCTGAGTATAAAGATGCAAAAGCGATATTTGATGCGCCTACAGGAGAGACAGCTGAGGATGTTAACTTCAATCCATTGTTTAATAGAAGTATAGAGCAGAAAGAATTAAAGCGTATTTGTATCGAATTGATGGCAGAACAATGTGATCTGGAATTTGCACAAGATCATTAACCAGGTATAAAACCAGCAACCTGCGTGA
>CAKZKZ010001020.1 GCA_937124495.1 uncultured Dokdonia sp.
GCGGGTTTCTGATACGATCAACATCAGTGCAGTGCAGTATGAATCTAGACAGTTTGTAGTCAATCAAACGATGTTTAATCGTAAAAAAATATCATTATACCTTATTCCTAAAGTCAATGAGTTAGCTCCAGTAGAGATTAGTAATATTGATCTTACAGGTGATTTAAGTAAAGATATTCGGTCTACGAAGTTTAAAAAAGAAGTCACGGCAAAAGAGCTGGGTATCCCGGAAAATACAGCCCCTAAGCGTACTATAGAAGAGCGACGATATTACACAGCGGTTACTAGTGGCGCAGGGATTCCTCTAGACGGACTGATTAACTCCATTACAGGAAGATTAAAAATGCTTAAAAAACATATTGAAGTATCGCGATTTGAAAAACTAGTGCAAGAAAGTCGATATCGTATTTCGGATACGGTTTATATGAAAAACCTACGTATTCCCGAAGATCTTATAGAAGACTTTGTGTATTATATATTTGAAGATAAAAAAGCCAAAGAACTGGTAGATGCAAATAACGTACTTGGACTTCTTGATTTTATGATGGATAAATCAAAACCTTATATTGCGTTAAAAGAAAGTGAAAAAGAATAACGGCATATTTTTTGGAAACAAAATCATATACCTTTGTTTAATTCTTAAATAGTACGCTTTCGCGAAAGCGTACTCAACCCTATACCATGAGGAAAATAGTGATACTTGCATCCATAACGTGTTTGTTTTTATGTACATCGTTTATAGCACATAAATATTATTTAAGTGTCACAGATATTGGGTACAATAAAGAAGAGGCTTCTCTACAAATCATTACACGCCTCTTTTATGATGATCTTGAAGATGTGTTGCGTGAACGCTATGATGAAGGCCTTACGGTAGATGCTACTTCAGACCAAGAAGAACTTGATATGTATATCAAAAAGTATTTGAAGCGTAAGATCAAAATTGCAGTGAATGGAGAAGAAAAAACACTTTCTTATCTCGGAAAAGAATATGAAGATGATTATGTAGTTTGTTACATAGAAATAACAGATGTACCATCCATTCAAACACTTGAACTTGAGAACACTTTACTCATGGATGCTTTTACTGAACAAAAAAATATGGTACACACAGATGTTCTTGGGAGAAAGAAAAGTCTATTACTTGTAGACGGGAATGCCAAAGCTGTGTTAAACTTTTCAGAATAGATTCCTAAAAAGTTAGGGTTTGGCTATTTTAGAGCTCTAATTTAATTACACTAAAATATGATTCGTTTTAAGTATGCATTATGCGCAATGCTATTTCTATGTGCTTCTGTAGGATATGCTCAAGAAAAAGAGCGCCAAGGAGGTCATGAAAATGATAATAAATTTAGACAGCTCTATAATGAAATGTCTACTCCTAACTCATACCGTACTGCTTCTGGAGCTCCAGGGCATGAATACTATCAGAATGAGGCAGATTATAAAATGAGTATCCAGTTAGATGATGCGAAGCAACGTATTACAGGGTATGAAACGATTACTTATAGAAATAATTCTCCAGATGATCTCACATACCTATGGGTGCAATTAGATCAAAATGTAAGAGCACAAGATTCTCCTGCTAAGGATAAAAATGGAGGAGGAGTAAGTGCTGTAAATCAACCAGGGCGTTTTATTTCTTCGTATATGACAGAAGGATTTGAGGGAGGTTTTAATATAAATAAGGTGACTGCAAACGGAAAGCCTTTAAAGCATACCGTAAACTTTACCATGATGCGTGTAGATTTACCAGCAGTATTAAAATCTGGTGACTCTTTTGAATTTTCTATTCAATGGGATTATAATGTTCCTGATCATACCGTAAATAGAGCACGTTCTGGATATGAAACTTATAAAGACGGAAACAGAGGATATGTTATCGCTCAGTTCTTTCCAAGAATGGCTGTATATAATGATGTGGAAGGATGGCAAAACTATCAATTCTGGGGTAATGGAGAATTTGCCTTACCATTTGGAGATTATGAAGTAGATATAACTGTGCCTGCGGATCATTTATTGGATGGTACTGGTGAAATCACAAACCTAAAAGAGGTATATAGTAAAGAAGAATATAAGCGATGGGAAAAAGCAACAAAGTCATTTGATACTCCTGTTATTATTCGTACACAAGCAGAAACAGAGAAAATCGCTAAAGGAAATTCTACAAAAACGAAGACATGGAAGCTGAAAGCTGAAAATGTTCGTGATTTTGCATTTGCTTCTTCACGTAGATATATTATGGATGCACAAGCAGTACGTTTTCCAGAACGCAATGTGATGGCAATATCAATATACCCACCAGAAGGAAATCCATTATGGGAAGAGTATTCTACAAAAGCAGTTGTACAAACGTTAGAAACCTATTCTAAGTTTACATTTGATTACCCATATCCTAAAGCAATTTCTGTACATGCAAAAAGTCAAGGGATGGAATATCCAATGATTTGCTGGAATTATGGACGCCCTAATGAAGATGGTACGTATAGTGACCGTGTTAAATACGGAATGATCTCAGTAATTATACATGAAGTAGGTCACAACTATTTTCCTATGATTGTTAATAGTGATGAGCGCCAGTGGGGATGGATGGATGAAGGATTAGATACCTTTATGCAATATCTTACAGAGCAAGAGTTTGGTGAAAATTTTCCGCAAGCTATCGGAAATAATAAAGCATACCCATCTCGTAGAGGTGCTCCTTCAAGAATTGTAAACTATATGAAAGGAAATCAAGATTTTATATCTCCTATCATGTCAAATCCTGAAAATGTATACCAATTAGGTAATAATGCCTATGGGAAACCAGCAACAGCACTTAATATTTTAAGAGAAACTGTGATGGGGCGTGAGTTATTTGACCATGCATTCAAAACGTATGCACAAAGATGGATGTTTAAGCACCCAACACCAGAAGATTTTTTCAGAACAATGGAAGACGCATCTGCAGTAGATTTAGATTGGTATTGGAGAGGTTGGTTTTATAGTACAGAAAGTGTAGATATAGGTGTTAAAGAAGTAAAATCATACTATGTTACAGATAAAGTAACAAAAGAAGGAAGAGCTCGTTTAGCTCGTTTTGGTATTACAGATCCAAGTACGTATGAAGGTGTTTATGTTGTAGATGAAGACAGTGAAGATTTTGATCCAGCACTTAAAGGCAAATCTATGTTAGAAAACTCAGCAACGCTTAAAGAATATCTTATGGATAATTTTACACCAGATGAGCGTGCTAAAATTAAAGAACCTAAACATCTTTATAAAATAGTTTTTGAAAAACCAGGAGGAATTCCAATGCCTATTATCGTTGAGTATGAATATGCCGATGGAACAAAAGAAAAAGTAACATACCCTGTTCAAATCTGGCGTAAAAATGATAGTGAAGTAAGTAAAGCGATTGCCTCAGATAAAGAGATTGTTAAAGTAACTATAGATCCAGATCTTGAAACAGCAGATATTGATACGGGTAACAATAGTTGGCCTCAAGCTAAAAAAGCAGGTAAATTTGAAAAATTCAAAGAAAATGTAAAAGGATAAATCCTTTCTATATTTTTAAGATTTAATAGTAATAAGCGTCAACTATATAGTTGACGCTTATTTTTTTATAAAGAACTCATCTTGACTTTTTGTGTTTAACCTATAATGAGCTAAAATTTGTTCAGAGTGACTATTCTTAAAAGCCACAGTATTACTACGCATAAGAAAATAGGTGAAATATGGGCGGGTTTAAGTCATTTTTTAGCAAATAGAAAAGGTTAAGGTGAGTTCAACAAAAACACCTCCTAATATATAAGGTACAACACATAACAATTACTATCTTTGTAGCATGCTTACACTTCCTTTATTTATAAGTGGTACCGAGATTGCCTTCATTATTTTTATAGTGATTATGGTTTTTGGTGCAGATAAAGTGCCTGAAATTGCAAGAGGTCTTGGTAAAGGTATGCGTACATTAAAGGATGCTACCAATGATATCAAAACTGAAATCACTAAAAGTGCAGAAAAGCAAGGTCTTGACCTTGATCTAGATGTCACCAAGGATATCAAGAAGGAAATAGATAAGGCAAAAGAAGATATTAATGATATTACAGGACCTATTAAGCGCCAGTTTTAATGGATCAAATTCTTGATTGGGACAAAGAGTTATTTTTATACCTTAATGGACTTAGTCACTTACAATGGGATTATTTTTGGTTGTTAGTGACTCGGATAGAAAATTGGATTCCGTTATATATTCTCTTCTTTTTCTTGTATTGGAAAAAGCTTTCGCGAAAAAAGGCATTACTTGCTACAGTATCTACACTTATTTTGATGGGACTTACACTGGGAATAACAACCCTAGTTAAAAACGTTGTAACTCGAATACGCCCCAGCAATGAACCTGATCTCAATGGACTAGTTAGAGTATTACAGACTAATGTTGATTTTAGTTTTTTTTCAGGACATTCGGCTGTTTCATTTGCAGTATCTGTTTTTGTGATTCTTATACTAAAACAGCATATCAAATGGATCTGGATTATTTTGATATGGCCTTTTCTTTTTGCCATGAGTAGAATCTTTGTAGGTGTACATTACCCTAGTGATTTATTCGTTGGTGCTATTGTTGGAATACTATTAGCTGTTATTTCAAGAAAACTTCTTCGCAGTATTATTTAAACTTTCTTCGAACACTTCATTTATAAAGTTTAGATATAGTATTTCGCATTATTCGTAATTAAAAATCATTATTTAAGCGTAATTGGTAATTAATTAATATTTATTTTAAGAAATTAATACTGTGCATGCATAATAATTGAGAAATTTTAGTATATTGAGGCATAACTAATTAACCAAAGCCCATGAAAAAAACACTAGCCATTATTGCAGGTGCGTCCCTGCTTTTTTCTATTTCTTGTTCGCGTGATGAAGATGTACTTTCTTCTATTCAAAAAGAAAATGTAGTACTAAATGCACAAGATTCTGATGCATTTTTAACAATCGAAGAAATCAATGCTGTTATCAGTAAAACTCTTTCTGAGAAAGGAACATTCTCTTGGGACGATGTGCCAACCAATGTACTTTGGAGTGCATCTGTTCACGGAAGAGAGATGATTACTGTAGGATATGGTAGTCAAGGAGAAAGTTTTAGAGAAGGTAAAGACAGTCGTTTAGAAGGAATACAGAATGATGTATTGACAACGGTAGCTGCCTCTGAGCAGCAAACTAGGAATGAACTTAAATACATTAGTGATGATGTATTGAATGTAATTGATGTTCATGTAACGACATTAGAAACCATCAAGGATTTAAAAGCAATGTCCAATATTAGATACCTAGAACCTAATGGGTATTCTTATTTCACATCAGGGCCAAATGCTACGGTTTCTTCACAAGGACGTTCTTCTAGTGGCTGTGATATGTCAGGTGCTACTTTAAATACAAATGATTATCGTACGGTTGCTCCAGGTTCTTTAGTTTCTTGGACTTTTGATAACCATAATATTACACAAGCATGGAGTCAAAGTACAGGTGCTGGTGTTACTATAGGTGTTATTGATACGGGAATATCTCCTAATCAGCCTTTATTAAGCCCTGGGAATTCTGGTTTTGGAGATGGATATTCTATAAATAACCGTACTGTAGAAAAATATGGTACTTATATAGATTCACCATGGTGGTGGTCTAATAACTTAGACGGTCCTAATGACAGATGTGGTCACGGAACAAGTATGACAGCTACAGCTACGGCCCCTCGTAATAATAACAATAAACCTGTAGGAGTTGCGTATGATGCAAATTTAGTTTCTTATAGAGGAACTGCTGACGTCTTATTAAATGATTACCATGAGCGTAAAGGAGTATCTAATGCATTACGAGCATTAGGTGATAGGAATGATGTCAAAATCATATCGATGTCTATAGGGTACTTATGGACGATTGGAAATGTAAGAGATGCTGTACGGTATGCACATAATAGAGGAAAATTAATATTTGCAGCAGGAGGGACGTCTACCACAATCACCAATGCGTACCCCGTTATATTCCCAGCGAGTATGTCTGAAGCTATTGCAGTAACAGGCGTGACTGATGCTTCTAGTTATAAGAGATGTGATACGTGCCATAGTGGTCCACAAATAGAGTTTACCATTATCATGGAACGTGATAATAATAGAGATAGAACAAGCGCTGTTTTAGGTTTCTATGGAGGTGATAATGATTATGTAGGTGGGTCTTCTGTGGCAACTGCTACTACAGCTGGTATTGCAGCATTAGTATGGGCTAAGTATCCTAGTTGGACGCGAGATCAAGTACTAAATAGAATGAGACAGTCATCAGATCTGTATGGTAATACAAGCAACGCATTTGGGTATGGAAATATAGATGCTAATCAGGCAGTACAATAAAACATAACATACTTTTATATAGTAGAAAAGGCTCCATTAATTATGGAGCCTTTTTAATTTTTAGATAACCCTACTTACCGTCAATCCGTCTCTTATAGGAAGCAATACCGTCTCTATTCTTTTATCTTCATTTAAAAGTTTATTGTATTCTAGAAGTGTTTTCGTGTCTATGTCTTTTTCTTGTAGAGGCTCTACCACTTTCCCGCTCCAAAGCACATTATCAGATAGTATAATGCCGTTTGGATTCATACTATCAATAATGGCATGAAAATAATTGATATAATTACGTTTGTCAGCATCTATAAAAACAAGATCAAACGTGGTGTTTAATGTTGGAATAATATCTAATGCTTGACCTAAATGTTGCTGTATGTGTTGTGCATACGGAGATGCGTCAAAATGTTTTCTTTGAAAATCTACCAATTCTTCTTTGATATCAATAGTATGTAGGGTTCCTTCTTTTTGTAATCCTTCTGCAAGGCATAATGCGCTATAGCCTGTAAATGTTCCGATTTCAAGAATGGTTTTGGGCCGGATCAATTTTGATATCATACTTAATACACGCCCTTGGTAGGGGCCAGAAAGCATGCGAGGTTGTAATATTTTTTGGTAGGTCTCTCGTGTAAGGTTATTGAGGTATTGAGGTTCTTGCGCAGAGTGCGAGACTACATATTCATCTATATTTTCAGGTAGGAAGTGCATATATTTAATTTCTGCGAAGGTAGAAATCTCATCCACCTTATCTTTTTTAGTTCTTAGATCCTTATAAGAGTCTAGTCTCTATGTTGTTGTTTTTTAAGCGAAGCGGTCTACTTCCCCATAATCCTATTCTTAAACGCTTCTTTCTTTTTCTTATCATCTCCATACAGCCATTGTGCAACATTATCATCCCATATTTGGTCGTATTCTGTCGCATTTATGATTTCTCTTTCTAACGCAAGGTCTAGTATTTTACCAGGATAACTACTTTGAGAATCACTTTCCATCTCTCCTAGTGGATAGGGATCATCAAGTCCCATAACGACTTGTTTACTTCCTTGATTCTCTATGACTAATTTTAAAGAGTTTGTATCGTGTACGAGTGTGTCAAAAAAGATATTAGGATGGCCCACTGCTTTTCTAGGATGTGATTTTCCTTCAAAAAGATCTGGACGTCCATCAAATCCTTGGATACGTCTTCCTAAATTAATTTGCGCAAGTTGTCCTCCATGCGCAAAACAAACACGCATTCCTGGATACTTATCTGCATAACCATTTAACGTTAAAAAATGATATGCATCTGCACATTGAGCCAGCATCCATATCAAGTGAAAACGCCAATTCGTATTTTCTAATTTTATAAACTTTTCTCCATCATACGGATGAATTTCTACGGCAAGATTATACTTGCTTGCCAATTCAAAAATGGGCTCATTTTCTTCATCAAAAATACAACGCCACGTCCCAATGGTATCCATATAGTGTGTAGGAAGACACATTAAATCCATCCCTAATACTTCTACACAGCGTTCCATCTCCCATAAAGCACCTCTTACAAATCCGGGATGTACTACAAAACCAGTGGTAAATTTAGAAGGGTGTTCTTTTTGGACACGTGCGTTAAAATCATTTTGAAAACGCAATGCCTGTTTCATTTCTTCTAGACGTAAACCATTTCCGTACAATTGGGATAAGTTTAATACGACTGCATGGTCTACTTGATTACGTTCCATCCATTCTAGTTTCTCGTGCAAGAAAAAACTAGAATCTGTTACCGGGCGACTCCAATTTTTTTGAAGCATGAACTTACGATCTTTATCGACCCAAAAAATCCCTTTATCTTTCATGAATTGAGGAATCTCTTCTGGATACGGTAATAAATGTGAATGGCCGTTAATACGTAGTTTTTTCATAAGTGTTTTCTGCAAAAGCAGTAATGATGTTAGTTAGTTTATAAAAATACAAAATGTAAAGGCAAGATATATTTATAACGATTTTGTACGTCCCCCATCTACAGGTACATTGATTCCATTAATATAACTAGCACGTTCGCTCGCTAAAAACGTAATAGCGTTTGCCACTTCTTCAGGTTGTGCAAAACGTTTTGCGGGTGATGCATTTTGCATCGTTGTTGCAATTTCTTCTATTGTTTTTCCAGTTTTCTTGGCTTTGTTTTCTATAATTTCAGAAAGGCGTCCTGTTGCTGTTGCTCCAGGAAGTACATTATTGACTGTGATTCCAAAAGCGCCTAATTCGTTTGCGAGTGTTTTACTCCAGTTAGCAACCGCCCCGCGTATGGTATTACTTACTCCTAAGCCATCTAAGGGTTGTTTTACAGAAGTAGAGATTACATTAATAATTCTTCCATAGCCAAGTTTTTTCATTCCAGGAATAACCGTCTGAACGAGAAGATGATTG